>CAZYGO010000385.1:0-10591 GCA_964647455.1 uncultured Rhizobium sp. | reverse complement strand
TTCGCCCGCCTGTTCGGCCAGGCCGACCTGATTCACGCCGACGGCCAGGCCGCGGTGTTTGCCTCGCGCATGACACGCACACCGATCCCCGAACGCAGCGCCACCACCGACTTCATCCACGACGCCGCCAAGGTGGGCGCCGAGCATGGTCTGCGCTTTTTCCTCCTGGGCGCCACCGAGGAAGCCAATGCCGCGGCCGCCCGGATTCTGGAACAGACATATCCCGGCCTGAAGATCGTCGGCCGCCGCCACGGCTATTTCAGCCGCGACGAAGAAGAAGAAATCTGCGACGAGGTTAACCTGACCATGCCCGACGTGGTCTGGGTCGGCCTGTCGGTGCCGCTGGAATATCAGTTTGCCGTCCGCAACAAGTCGCGCCTGAAGGCCGGCTGGCTGATCACGTGCGGCGGTTGCTACAATTTCGTCACCGGCGCCTACACGCGCGCGCCCCATTGGATGCAGGCGGCCGGGCTCGAATGGCTCTATCGCCTCGCGCGCTAGCCCAAACGCCTGTTCTGGCGCTATGCCGTGACCAATCCGCTGGCGGTATTTTTACTTTTGACCCGTACCAATGTGCTGGCCGAACCCGAAGCGCCGGCAGCCGCCGCCATCCACGCCCTCGCCGCCTAGGAAACCGCCGTCATGACCATGGCCGCCGCCCTGGCTGGACCTTCGACCGGGATGCCGACGCTGCTGGCCCTGGCGCGGCGCTATGGCCCCACAATCGCCGGCCCGGTGGCCGTTTCGGGCGCGCATTTCCTGGCCTCGCTCCTGTTCCTGCGCAACCTCGCCGCCGCGGAATTCGGCATCTTCTCCTTCGTCCTCACTGTGAGCGCCTTCGCCATGAGCGTCAGCGGTGCCGGGCTGGTCCTGCCCGCGACCCATAGCCTGGTGAAAAGCGACCGCGCCACCACCGACAGCGTCTTTCGCGTCGCCCTGCTGCTGGCGGTTCTCTTCGCCATCGGCCTGACGCTGGCGACGCGCGCCAGCGGAACCTCGTTTTCACATGCCGCGCCGCTGGGGGTGTTCGGGGCGGTGATGGCCTATCGCTGGTTCGCCCGCAGCCTGGCCTATATCGAAGGCCGGATCACGGCGGCCATCCTGTCCGACATCATCTACGGCCTGATCGTGGTCGCCGGGTTGGGCGCGCTGATGCTGACGCACCGCACCTCGCTGCGCCTGGGCGGCGAATTGCTGGCCCTGGCCGCGGTGGCGAGCATGGCGGTGTTCGGCCGGGATTTCTATCGCGCCCAGTTGCGCGGTCTCCTGCATGGCACCTTGCGCGACTACCTGCCGGTATTCCGCGACGTCACGGGCTGGTCGCTGATGGGCGTGGCCCTGACCGAGGCGACGCTGAACGCCCACGCCTATCTCGTCACCTTCGTCGAGGGGCCCGGCGCCTTCGCCCTGCCGGCGCTGGGCATGCTGCTGATGCGCCCGGTTTCGCTGGTGCAGTCGGCCCTGCCAGACCTGGAACGCCCTGCCATGCTGCGTGCGTTCGCGGCGCGGGACGGAAAGAGGCTGGACCGCATCCAATTCGAATTCCAATTGGCGCTGGCGCTGGTGCTGCTGGCGGCCCTGTCGCTGGCCACCGTGTTGCTGCTGTTCGAGCCGGCGCTGCTGCTCAAGCAGGGGTACGGCATGGGCGCGGCCGTCAAGGCGACTTTGTTGGCGGCGGCGATCATGGCGGTGCGTTCGATGCGCGCGCCGCTGGGCGTGTTGCTGCAGGCGGCGGGCGAATTCAAGGCTCTGGCGCGGCTGTCCGCCTGGTCGGCCGCGGTCGCGATCCTCTCCACCCTCGTATTGCTGCTGGCTTTTGGACCGGTGGCGTCGCTGGGCGGCATCCTGCTCGGCGACCTGACGATCCTGGTCGGCATGAAGCCCCTGGCACGCAAGGCAAGGATGGCCGCCGATGCGTGACGTCGTCATCTGCATTCCCACCTTCCGGCGGCCGCAGAGCCTGAAGCGCCTGCTTACCGCCATCGCGGCGCTGGAAACCAGCGCCGATATCGCGGTGCTGGTGGCCGACAATGATGCCGAACTCCATGCCGGGCTCGACCTGACCAATGCGCTGGCGCCCGGCTTCCGCTTTCCGCTGCGCGGCGTCATCGCGCATCAGCGCGGCATCGCGCAGGTGCGCAACACCCTGATCGCCGAGGCGCTGAAGGAAGCTCCCCGTTTCCTGGCCATGATCGACGACGATGAATGGCCCGACAGGCATTGGGTCGATGCCTTCCTGCGGGCGGCGGAGGCAAGCGGCGCAGGCGTGCTGCAGGGTTCCATCCTGTTCAACCATCCCGCCCAGGCCGATATCGTCCGCCCCAGCGGCCCGGCCGCGATGCTGCAGGGCGCCGGCAACCTCATGATCCGGCGCACGGTGCTGGAGGCCATGGCGCCGCCCTGGTTCGATCCCGCCTTCGCGCTGGGCGGCGGCGAGGATCGCGATTTCTTCGAGCGGGCGATGCGTGAAGGCGTCGCCTTCGCCTGGTGTGACGAGGCCCGCTGCTTCGGGGAGGTGCCGCAGAGCCGTGCCACCCTGTCCTGGATGCTGGCGCGCGCCTACTCCATCGGCAATTCCGACATGCGGGTGCTGCTCAAGCACCGCCCCGGCCTTGGACTGCGCCTGGCCGAACTGACCAAGATCGCCGCAGCCCTGGGCCTGGCGCTGCCGGCGGCGCTGCTGCTGGCGGCGACGCCAAGGCGGGCCGTGCCGCTGGCAAAGCTCTGCCGCGCCGCGGGCAAGCTGGCGGCGATGTGCGGCGCCCATCACCAGGAATATGCCGTCATCCACGGGCAGTAGCCGGAACGGTTAATTTCGTTAACTCTTTTCGACGACATTGCAGGGCGTGATTCGCCCTTCCACCATCCCGGCCCCGCGTCGCACCTGGCCACGCACTGCCGCTGCGGCCGGCCGGACGGAAAGCGCGGGTCTTGCCCGCCCTCATTCCGGCGACACGCCGCCCTTGCTGGCGGAGATCGGCTTTCTCGGCCTCCTGCTTCTGCTGCTGGTGACGCTGCACCCCTTCCAGCCGCCGGTCGGTAACACGATGGGCCTCTCCGCCATCGAGGCAGTGGCCAGCAACATCTGGCGCCAGCTCTCCTTCACCGCCGCCTTCGTGACCGCCTTCGCCGCCGCCGCCTGGTACCGGCCGGCGGTGCTGTTCAAGGCTGTGCCGCTCAGCATCATGGCGCTGCTGGGCTGGTGCCTGCTCAGCGCCATCTGGTCGAATGCCGGCGATATCGTGCTGCGCCGCGCCATCCTAATTACCGAAGTCAGCTGCGCCGCGTTTCTGGGCGTGGCCATGCTCGGGCCGGAGCGGGCCTTCAGCCGCCTGCGTGCCGTGCTGGTGGTGGTGCTGATCGCCAACTGGATTTCGATTCCCCTGATCCCCACCGCCGTGCATCTGGTCGGCGAGCAGGATCCAAAGCTGATCGGCAACTGGCGCGGACTCTATGACCAGAAGAACGTGGCCGGCGCCGTCTGCGCCCTCACCGTGCTGCTGTTTCTTTTTCCGGGAGCACGAGAGCGTCGCTGGACCGACTGGCTGGTGATCGGGCTCGCACTGGGCTTTCTGTTCTTCAGCCGCTCCAAGACCTCGATGGCGCTGCTGCCGGTGGCGGCCGGCTTCGCCTATGCCTATCGCGCCGGCTGGAAGCAGGGCCTGGACCGCGCCCTGCTGGCGCTGACGGCACTGCTGGCGATCGGCTGCATTGCCGCCCTGCTGGCGCTGAACACCGAACTGATTGGCCGCATCATGTCGGATCCAGACGCCTTTACCGGCCGCACCGAGATCTGGCAGGCCGACCTTGCCTATCTGAAAGACCATTTCTTCCTGGGCGCCGGCTACAATTCGGTGTTCGGCACCGGGCTGCAATCGCCATTGCTGCCCTATCTGCACGGCCGCGACTGGGTCGCCCAGGTCAGCAACAGCCACAATGGGTATCTCGACATCTTCCTGGGCGTCGGCGCCATCGGCTTCGCGCTGGCCCTGGCGGCATTGCTGATCCTGCCGTTCCGCCGCTTCTGGCCACTGAACTTCGATCGCGCCCGCGCTGGCTATTTCGCCGTCTTCGTCTTCGTGATTTTCCACAATTTCACCGAAGCCGATTTCCTGGCCCCGGACGGCGTTCTGTGGCTGGCCTTCCTCATGGTGCTCGGCGCCGTCCGCCAGCCGGCCTCGGCCCCATTGCCGGCGCGGCAACGGCCCCGGACGGCCTTTCCCTGGCAAGATGGCTACCGCGCCTGAGGCCGGCGCCGTTCTTGCAAGGCTCCGGCTGAAATATCCTTTTGCCCAGGGGACGTTCCGGCATGACGCATTTCCGTCCCAGTTCCGGACAAGGCGAACTCCTGTCTATCCAGTATCTGCGCGGTCTGGCGGCGGTTACCGTGCTGATCTCGCACACCCTGCAATGGCCGCTGCCGCAAATGTCGCAGACGCTGCTGCGCAGCGGGCGGCTGGGCGTGGAAGTCTTCTTCGTCATCAGCGGCTTCATCATCACCAAGGTGGCGGGCGACGGCACCTTCGACCGCATGACCTTCCTCCGGCGCCGGGCCTGGCGCATCGTCCCGCTCTATTGGGGCGCGACCCTTGCCGTTACCGCCCTGGCGCTGCTGCTGCCCAGCCTGTTCCGCACCACGCATCCCACCCTTCTCGGGGTGGCGGAATCACTTTTCTTCATCCCCTCCGAAGCCACCAAGGCGCCGCTGCTGGGCGTGGGCTGGACGCTGGATTACGAGGTTTTCTTCTATCTGCTGTTCGCCTGCCTCAGCGATTTCGCCTCTGAGACGCGAACTTTCGCGGTTTGTGCCCTGCTGGCGGGCCTGATGCTGATCGGCCAGGTGGCGCCGCATGAAACCGCACTGGAATATTTCTACACCAGCCCCAGCCTGCTGGGCTTTGCGCTGGGCACCGTTCTGGCCCAGGCGCATCGCCATGGCCTTCTGGCGCGCCTCGCGCATCTGCCTGCCGTTCTGCTGCTCGGCGCGGCGCTGGTCCTCACCATGCTGTTCTTTGCCGTTCCCGCCACCGACGAAAGCGGCCGCGCGCCTTTCCACTATCACCTGGCCATGTCGGCCGCCGCCATCGCCATTGTCGGCGGCGCGCTGGCGCTGGAAAGCGCCCGCAAGCTGAAAGCGAACGCCCCGCTGCATTATCTGGGCGACGCTTCCTATTCCATCTATCTCTTTCATCTCTTCGCCGTGGGCGGCGGCTGGGCCATCGCCCACCGGCTTTGGCCGGACTCCCCCGCCGAGCACGTGGCCGTGGCGGCGGCCACCGCCGGCGCGGCCCTGTTCGCGGGCCTGCTGGTGCATCATCTGTTCGAGCGGCCGCTGCTGAAAATGCAGAAAAGCCTGCGCCGCAGGCCGAAATCCGGCATCCCGGCCGCGGCGGCGCCCGCCTGATGCGCCCAATTCATTAACCGCCCTTAGCTATTCTGCACCGGTCATGACCCAGCCTTTCTTCAGCGTCATCATTCCGGTCTACAACCGGGCGGCGGCCCTCAGGGACGCCATTGCCTCGGTCCAGGCCCAGACCTGCCAGGATTTCGAGATCGTGGTGGTGGATGACGGCTCGCGCGACGATCCTGCCGCCACGGTGGCGGCAATCGGCGATCCGCGCATCCGCTTCTTCCGGCAGGAAAATGCCGGCGGGGCAGCGGCGCGCAACAATGCGATTGACGAAGCCCGTGGCCGCTTCATCGCGCCGCTGGATTCCGACGACGTTTTTCTGCCGCATCACCTGGCCTCGATGAAGTCCCTGCTGCAGGATACCATCGACACGGTCGGTTACGCCCGCATCCGCGTCGACCGCGGCGAGGGCCGCGTCTTCCTCAAGCCGCCGCGCGCCCTTCGCGAAGGCGAGCATATGGCGGATTATCTTTTCTGCGACCGCGGCTTCGTGCCCACCATCACCACGGTGGTGCCGGCCGACATCGCCCGCAAGGTCCGCTACAACCGCCTGCGTCCCGCTGAGGATACCGACTTCGCCATCCGCCTCTTCAACGCCGGCTGCAAATTCGTGATGGCGGAGCGGCCCGGCGCGGTATGGCGCGATATCGCCGATCCGGGCCGCACCTCCGCCACGCGCAGTTCCGAAGGGCTGGGCCGCTGGCTGGAGATGATGAAGCCGGATATTCCGGCGCGTGCCTATCATGGCGGCCGCGGCTGGGCCTATGCCAAGCTGGTCAGCCATGTGAGCCGCGGCACGGCGCTGCGGCTCTATCTCACGGCGCTGCGCCACCATTGCTACAGCCCGCGCATGGCGGTGATCATCCTGCTGCAGATCCTGCTGGGCGACGCCCGCTATCGGCGGCTGGCCGACGCCGCCATCCGCTGGCTTGGCGCGGGCCTGCGGGAAAAGCGGCTGGACCGCAAGAACGCGCTGGCATGAGCGGCACTGCGAAAATATTGCTGGCCTCGGCCACGGACTGGCCGTTTCCGGCCCGACTGGCCGGCGCCTTTGCCGCGCTGGATGCCAGGGTGGAAGCGGTCTGCCTGCGGCGAAGCCCGCTGCGCCGCTCCGGGCTGGTGTCGCGGCGCCATGGCTTCTCGCCGCTGCAGCCATTGGCCTCCCTGGCGCGCGCGGTCACCGCCGCCGCGCCGGATCTGGTCATCCCCTGCGACGACCTGATGGCCGAGCTGCTGTGGCGGCTGGCCCAGGCGAAGCCGGAGTTGCGCCCGCTGCTGGAACGTTCCCGCGGCGACGCCGATGCCTTTCCCACGCTTTCGTCGCGCAACGACTTTCTGCGGCAAGCGGCGATGGCGGGCGCTGCCACCGCGGACACGATTGCACTGGAAAGCGCGGACGATCTCGACCGTGCCATCGCCGTCTTCGGCCTGCCCCTGGTGGTGAAAGCGGATGGCAGCTGGGGCGGGGACGGCGTCGTCATCGCCCGCGACCGCGCCGCCGCCGAGGCCGCGTTCGCGAAATTCAGCCACGCCTCCCGCCTGCGCGCCCTCGCCGGCGCCCTGAAGCGGCGCGAGTCGCACCTGCTGGTACGGGCGCGTTTCGCCCTCGCCCCACGCCCCGGCGCGCAACGCTTCATCGCCGGCAAGCCCGCCACCAGCAGCATCGCCTGCTGGCGCGGCAGGCTGCTGGCGGCCAACCATTTCGACGTGTTGGTTTCAAACGGCACCGGCCCCGCCACGGTGCTGCAAGTCAGCCACGACGCGGCGATGACCGATGCCGCCCGCCGCATCGCCGCCCGTTTCAGCCTTTCGGGCTTTTATGGCCTGGACTATATGCGCGGCGAGGATGGCAAGGCCCTGTTGCTGGAGATCAATCCCCGCGCCACCCCTACCGCCCATCTGGCGCTGGGACCGGACCATGACCTGGCATCGGCGCTGCTGAGCGCTGCCGGCCACCCCGTGCCGGACCGCCCCGCCGCCACCCGCCAGGACCGCATTGCCCTTTTCCCCCAGGAATGGCGGCGCGACCCCCGGAGCCCCCACCTGATTCACGCTTTTCACGACCTGCCCCAGGCCGATCCGGCCTTGGCCGCCGCCCTGGGCTGGGGCCAATTCGCCTTAACCAGCTTTTCTCCAACCTTTTCGGGCCTTTCGGGGCTGGAAAAGGCCACTGGCGGCCCCGGCTGTTAACCATTTCGCAGGCAGCCCTGCCATAAATCTTTTCGGTGCGGGCTTGGGATTCGCGAGGCCGCGCCCGAAAGGCTGCCCGTGTCGATGTCCTTCAACCGGCCCTACCCCGCCCTGGCGCACCGATCGGCGCCCCCTTCGGCGTCGGGTTTTGGCCTGGAGGACTTCATCGCCATTCTCAGGAAGCACCAGGCCCTGATCCTGAAGGTCGCGGCCGTGACCGTGGTGGCGGCGACGCTGTATGCCTTCTCACAGCCAACGGTCTATTCCGCCTCCGCCGTGGTGATGCTGGACAGCCGCAAGAATACCGTCGCAGACGCGTCCGCCGTGCTGACGCAACTGACGCCCGATCCGGCGACGATGCAGAACCAGATCCAGATTTTGCAGAGCCGCGCGCTGGCGCAGAAAGTCATCACCCAGCTGGGACTGGCGGACGATCCGGAATTCAACGGCACGATGCCGGCGCCGGGGCTGGCCGGGCTGGTGGACCCGCGCAACTGGGACGGCGCGGTCGGCGCGCTGGATGCCGACAAGCTGGTGGACAATTTCCTCAAGCATGTCTGGGCCGACGCCAACGGACTTTCCACCGCCATCACCGTCACCGCCACCGCGCGCGATCCGCGCAAGGCGGCACGCATCGCCAATGCCCTGGTGAAGGCCTATCTCGACGATCAGGTGGGGGGGCGTCATGCCGCCACTTCCCAGACGACCGAGTGGCTGCGCGGACGCGCCAACGACCTGGCGGCCCAGCTGCAAGCCCAGAACGAGGACATCCAGCGCTTCAAGGCCTCCCACGGCCTGGCCGATGCCGCTCCCGGTGGATCCCTGGTGGACCAGCAGATGCTGGGCATCAACACCCAGATCGTCCAGGCGCGCTCCGATCTCGACCAGAAAGTGGCGCAGCAGCAGAGCCTGGTGAGCGGCGATCCGGCCAATGCCAGCGCGGTCGTAACCTCGCCGCTGATTGCCACGCTGCGCACCCAGCAGGCGACGCTGGCGCAACAGGAAGCCGACCTTGCCAGCAAATACGGCCCGATGCATCCCAAGCTGATCGAGTTGCAGGCCCAGCGCCGCGACCTGGAGCAGAAGATCGCCCAAGAAATCGGGCGCATCGCCAGTTCGGTCAATGGCGAGGTCAACACGGCGCGCAGCCACCTTCAATCGCTGCAGAGCAGCCTGCGCCAGGCCGAGCAATTGTCGGTCAACCAGAACATGGCGCGCACCCAGCTGGCGGCGCTGGAATCCAACGCCACCTCGACTCGCAACGCCTATGAAACCTTCGTCACCCGCCTGCGCCAGGCACAGGACCAGGACGCGACCCTGACGCCCGAGGGACGCATTCTTTCCAACGCCGCCGTGCCGCAATCGCCATCGGCGCCCAAGCGGAAGCTGATCGTGGGCGCCTCACTGCCCCTGGGTCTGATGCTGGGCGCGCTGGCGGCGCTGCTGATGGAGAAATTCGGCTATCTGCTGCGGCCCAAATCCCGGCGGCGCAACGGCACGGCCCAGGGCCGGACCGCCCGCAGGCTGACGCCGGTGGAGGAATGGGACGGCCCGCCGATCCTGGGCGAGCTCGCCAACACATCCTCGCTTGCCGCCGCCGATTACGTCATCGACTGGCCAGCCAGCCGCTTTGCCCGCGCTTCGGCCGCGCTGGTGCGCCAGCTGGAAGCCCGCGAAGGCGAAGGCGCCGTGGTGGCGCTGACAGCGCCCGAACCGGGCGACAGCAAAAGCGTGGTCGCGGTGGCCATGGCCCGCGCCGCCGCCAGGATGGGCAAGCGCGCCGTGATCGTCGATTGCGACCCCGCCCATCGCGCGGCCGCGGCGCTGCACGCCGATCCCAAGGCCGGGCTCTATGAAGTGCTGACCGGTGCGGTGCCGCTGAACGACGCGCTGGTGCGCGATCCCAAAAGCGGCGTCTTCCTGCTCAGCCTGCGCCAGCGTCCGTCCCAGCCGGCGGCCATGCTGGCCTCGCCCCAGATGCACCGGCTGCTGGAAATTCTGCGTGACGGCTGCGACCTGGTGATCCTGGATTGCGGGCTGGCACTGAACGGCCCGGTACCGGCGCTGATCGCCGCCCAGGCCGATGCCACATTGCTGGTATCGCGGCGCGACCGCCTGCGCGGACGCACCCTGGCGCATGCCACCGAGATGCTGGAAAGCGCGCACGCCGCGCCCGTGGGGCTGGTGCTGGCGTCCTAGCGCGGCAGCTGGGAACTGCCCATCAGGAACTCGTCCACCGACCGCGCGCATTGGCGGCCCTCGCGGATCGCCCACACCACCAGCGACTGGCCACGCCGCATGTCGCCACAGGCGAAGACCTTGGCGGCGCTGCTCTTGTAGTCATTGGTGTTGGCGGCCACGTTGCCGCGCGCGTCCAGCGTGACGCCGGCCTGTTCCAGCAGGCCCGCCTTGCGCGGCCCGACAAAGCCCATCGCCAATAGCACCAGATCGGCTTTCAGCGTGAATTCGCTGCCGGGCACTTCCACCATGTTCATGCGGCCGCCGTCACCCAGCTGCCATTCGACCCGCACGCATTCCAGGCCGGTGATCCTGCCCCCATTTCCGTTATTCGAGTCGCCGATGGCGCGCTTGGCCGAGACCGCCCAGTCGCGCGCCGCGCCTTCCTCATGGCTCGATGAAGTGCGCAGCTTGAGCGGCCAGTCGGGCCAGACCAGCGGCTTGGCTTCCTTGACTGGCGGCTTGGCGAGAATCTCCAGCTGCGTCACCGACAGGGCGCCATGGCGGTTGGAGGTGCCGATGCAGTCCGAACCGGTGTCGCCACCGCCGATCACCACCACATGCTTGCCCTTGGCGCTGAGGGTACCGTTCGGGGCGGCCCTGTCCTCCGGATCGCCCGCCACCCGCTTGTTCTGCTGGGTGAGGAAGTCCATGGCGAAATGGATGCCATCCAGCTCGCGCCCCGCCACGGCCAGGTCGCGCGGCGCTTCGGCGCCGCCGGAAAGCACAACGGCGTCATAATCGGCGAGCAAT
>CAZYGO010000384.1:0-3452 GCA_964647455.1 uncultured Rhizobium sp. | reverse complement strand
GGATACTGTTCCAGCTTGGCAACCACCTCGGTGTCCCTCTGGACCCGGGTCAGCAGTTCCATGCCCAGATGCTGGTGCGCCATTTCGCGGCCGCGGAAACGCAAGGTCACCTTGACCTTGTCGCCTTCCTCGAAGAAGCGCTTCATCGCCCGCATCTTCACGTCGTAATCGTGATCGTCGATCGTCGGGCGCATCTTAATCTCCTTGATCTCGATGACCTTCTGCTTCTTGCGGGCCTCGTTGGCCTTCTTCTGTTGCTCGTATTTGTATTTGCCATAGTCCATCAGCTTGGCGACGGGCGGCTTGTTGTCCGGCGAGATCTCGACGACGTCGAATCCCTTTTCCTCGCCCAGGGCGAGGGCCTCGTCCAGGCCGATCTCGCCGTATTTATGACCGTCATCCCCCACCAGGAACACGGTGCGGGCGGTGATTTCCTCGTTGATGCGCGGACCATCCTTGGCGGGGGCCTTCTGGTCCGACTGGAAACGTCTCGGGACTATGACTCTTCTCCTTGCCTGTTAACGTCCACGCACGCCAGAACGGTCTCGCGAGGGGGATCCAGCCAGCCTCACGAAACGGTGTCTCCGGTCATGCAGTGGGTGGGTCCTCGAGAATCCGCTCAACGCAGGTCGGGCGGGACGGCTTCGGCGGCAAGCATAGAAATTGCCGCGTCCAGTGCAAGGGATTCCTGCTTTTCCGCCCCCAGTTTCCGAACCGTAACGGTACGATTTTCTGCCTCCCGACGGCCCAGGACGAGCAAATAGGGCGTTTTGGCCAGGCTGTGCTGGCGAACCTTGTAGTTGACGGTCTGGTTATCGATATCCAGCACGGGGCGGATTCCGGCCGCCTTGAGCGCAGCCACCACCTCGCGGGCATAAGGTTCGGCGTCCGAGACCACGGTGGCCACCGCCGCCTGCACCGGGGCCAGCCAGAGCGGAAATTTGCCGGCGTAATGCTCGATCAGCACGCCGATAAAGCGCTCCATGGAACCGACGATGGCGCGGTGCAGCATGACCGGCGGGTGCTTGTTGCCATCCTCGCCGATATAGGTCGCCCCCAGCCGCTCGGGCATGTTGAAGTCGACCTGCAACGTGCCGCACTGCCATTCGCGTCCGATGGCATCGGTAAGGGTGAATTCCAGCTTGGGACCGTAAAAGGCGCCTTCACCCTTGTTGTAGGTGAACTCCAGGCCGGCGGCGCGGGTGGCTTTTTCCAGCGAACCTTCGGCAAGGTCCCAGACCTCGTCCGAACCGATGCGCTTTTCCGGCCGCGTCGCCAGCTTGACCTTGACCTGCTCGAAGCCCAGATCGCGATAAGCCCGCAGCAACAATTCGCAGAAGCTCTTGGTCTCATCGGTGATCTGGTCGTGTGTGCAGAAGATATGGGCGTCGTCCTGGACGAAACCCCGCACCCGCATGATGCCGTGCAATGCGCCCGACGGCTCGTAGCGGTGGCAGGAGCCGAACTCGGCCAGCCGAAGCGGCAGTTCGCGATAGGACTTGGTGCCCTGCTTGAAGACCTGGATATGGCCGGGGCAGTTCATCGGCTTCACCGCCAGGGTACGGCCCTCATCCTCGACATCGGCGATGAACATGTTCTGGTGGAACGTCGCCCAGTGGCCCGATTGTTCCCACAGCTTGCGATCGAACAGCAGCGGGGTCTTGATCTCGTTGTAACCGGCCTCGCCGATGCGGCGGCGAATATAGTTCTCCAGCGTGCGGTAAAGGGTGTGGCCGTTGGGATGCCAGAAAACCTGCCCCACCGCCTCTTCCTGCATGTGGAACAGGTCCATCTCGCGGCCCAGCTTGCGATGGTCTCGCTTCTCCGCTTCTTCCAGGCGAGTGAGATAGGCGTCCAGTTCCTTCTTGTCGCGCCAGGCGGTACCGTAGATGCGCTGGAGCTGCGCGTTCTTCGCGTCGCCCCGCCAGTAGGCGCCGGCGATCTTGGTCAGCTTGAAGGCGTCGCCGATATCGGCCGTGGTGCGTAAATGCGGCCCGCGGCAGAGGTCGTGCCAGTCGCCATGCCAGTATATCGAGACGTCCTCATCCGAGGGGATGGAGGCAATCAGCTCGGCCTTGTAGCTCTCGCCGATGTCCCTGAAATGCTGCACCGCCTTGTCGCGCGGCCAGACTTCGCGGCGCGTGGGGCGGGCTTGGCGGACGATTTCGTGCATACGCGCTTCGATTCTCGGGAGGTCGTCGGGCGTGAAGGGTTCGTTGCGCGCGAGGTCGTAGTAGAAGCCGTCATCGATCGCCGGGCCGATAGTGACCTGGGTGCCGGGATAGAGTTCCTGCACCGCCATGGCGAGCAGATGGGCGGCGTCATGGCGGATCAGCTCCAGCGCCTTTTCGTCCTTGCGGGTGATGATGCGGATATGGGCGTCATGTTCGATGGGGCGGAACAGGTCCCATTCCTTGCCGTCCACCTCCAGGATCAGGGCCGCCTTGGCCAGGCCGGGGCCGATGGCGGCAGCGATCTCGCTGCCCGTGACACCGCGCGGAAAGGTCAGGGCCTTGCCGTCGGGCAGGGTCACGGTCACGGAGGCGGCGGCTGGCGCGGACAAGGGGAAACTCCCGGGAAAACAGGGCCGGACCTTTGGCCGAGCCGTGTCCCCACGTCAAGCTTGGCCGCCTAAGCGGTTGAAGGGCCTTGCCGTCTGGCAGCGGCAGGACAATATTGGGAGAGTGGGGGGCCACATGGAGATTTGGACATGCAAAATACGAAAACGCTGGTGACCCTTTTCCTGGCCGCCGCCGCACTGCCCGCGGCCGCCCAACCGGCGCCAGCCCAGCCGCCCCGCACCGCCATCTGCCTGAACGTCAAGGACATCCAGGAGGCCTCGTCCAAGGACGGCCGGATCATGACCTTCAAGATGAAGGACGGCACGGTCTACACCAACCACCTGCGCCAGACCTGCGACAGCCTCAGGGAAAACGGCTTTGTCTGGGCAACGGAAGGCTCGCAGCAGGTGTGTGAAGACGTCCAGCAGCTGCGCACAATCACGGTAGGCGAACTGTGCCGCCTGGGCCGTTTCGATCCGCCGGCGAAGAAAACCGCCTCCCGCTGACACGGCGGCAAGCAAGAAGGGCCCGGAATTTCCGGGCCCTTTTTCATGGATGCTAGTGCCCCGAACCGTCACCGGAGCGGCTGGCCTCGAACAGGAACCAGTGCCGCTTTTCGGCGGCGTCGATGAAGTTCTCCAGGATGGAGGCGGTGGCCACGTCATCATGCTTGTCGGCCACTTCATGCGCGGCGCGCATATTCCTGATGACGGTCTTGGTGTCCGCCATCAACTCCTTCAGCATGTCGGCGGCCGAGACGAAATCCTTGTCATTGTCCTTGATGGATTGCAGCCGGGAAATTTCCCCGATGGAATGGATGGTGCGGCCGCCGATCTTGCGCACGCGCGCCGCCAGTTCGTCCGTCGTGGCATAGATCACCGCCGCCGGCGC
>CAZYGO010000383.1:0-3696 GCA_964647455.1 uncultured Rhizobium sp. | reverse complement strand
GCGAACTTGGCCTGGCTGATCGCCAGCACGCGGCGCGACAGATCGAGATTCTGGCGGGTGATGGCGATGCGGTCGCGCAGCTGCAGGATGGTGAAATAGGTGCTGGCCACCGATTGCTCGATGGTCAGGCCGGTATTGGCGGCGGCGTAGCGCTGGCCGCGCAGATTTTCGTCGGCCTGCTTCAGACGGGCGCGGTTGGCGCCGAAAAAGTCCAGCACATAATTGCCGGTGAGGCCGGCCGAGAAGGCGTCGCTGTCGGTGCTTGCGGTGCCGTTCTTGCGCGCGCCGAGCGAACCGTTGACGCTGGGCAGCAGGGCCGCGAAGGCGATGTTGTTGTTGGCCTCGGCGATCAGAACGTTGTTGATCGCGTTCTTCAGGTCCAGATTCTGCTTGATCGCGGTCTGGATCAGCTCCGGCAGCTCCGGCGCGTTGTAATTGTTCCACCATTCGGCGGCGGGCCAGATCGGCGCATTCTTGTCCACGACCGGGGCGGTGAAGCCCGTCGGCACGTCGCCGGGCTTGTCCAGCGGGGTGGGGGGCGGCGTCAGCTGGCAACCGGCTGCGGCCAGCGCAACCACGCTGACGGACAGGGCTTTGAAAATGGTGCGCATCAAAATCTCATCGCCTCAGGGGGCGGCCCTCTACCCGTGGCGGGATAGGGCGGCCAGGTTTTTTCCGGTCCCCAGGGGGAACCACTCGGGGGATGAAGGAAATATCGTCTGATACGCGCCCGGTGCAAGGGGGCGGGCTGTAATGGTTTGTCGCTGAAGCCGTTTTTGGGGAAAATTGGACGGCCGGACATGGGTCTTACGTGGGGGCACCAAAACCCGGTCCGGCCGCCCGGTACTGGCCCTATCCGTAGGTGGAGCGCCGACCGGACAGAAAGCCGGGCAAACTGTCCTCCCGCCGGGGTCAAACCGGAAGCACCCGGGGGCAGCAAAATTGTATCGGACTGTCGCAAATGCCCGTGCCAAAAAGGGCCGAGAAACATTTTCCGCCGCTTCCGGCAATGCCAGCCGGCGCCGCCGAGCCCGTTACAAAAAAGGTCGCGATTCGATGATCCCGTATGTCCTTCCTGTCATCTTGCTGCTGTGCTCCAACGTCTTCATGACGTTCGCCTGGTACGGGCAGCTGAAATTTCCCCCCTATGCCCTCTGGGCCACCATCCTGGTGAGCTGGGGCATTGCCCTGTTCGAATATTGCCTGGCGGTGCCGGCCAACCGCCTCGGCCACCAGGTCTATTCGGCGGCGCAGTTGAAGACCATGCAGGAAATCATCACCCTGATTGTCTTCGCCATCTTCTCCGTGAAGTTTCTGGGCGAACCGCTGCGCTGGAATCATGCGGTTTCCTTTCTCTTCCTGTGCGGAGCAGCGTTCTTCGCCTTCAACAAATGGGCATGACCATGATCAACGCTTCGCAATCGGGCAGCTTCAGGATCGGCGGCGATGTCGCTGTCCACCGCATGGGCTTCGGCGCCATGCGAATCACCGGACCCGGCATCTGGGGACCGCCCAAGGACAGGGCCGAGGCAATAAGGGTGCTGCGGCGGCTGCCGCAACTGGGCGTCAATTTCATCGACACCGCCGACAGCTATGGCCCCGACATTTCCGAGGAACTGATCCGGGAGGCGCTGCATCCCTATGACGGGTTGGTGATCGCCACCAAGGCTGGCTTCACCCGCTCCGGGCCTGACCGCTGGACGGTGAACACGCGGCCGGCGCATCTGAAGGAAGCAGCGCGGAAAAGCCTGAAGAAGCTTGGGGTGGAACGCATCACCCTGTGGCAGCTGCACCGCGTCTCCGGCGCGCTGCCGGCGGAAGAACAATTCGGCGCGGTGAAGGATCTGATCGACGAAGGCATCGTCCAGCATGCCGGGCTGTCGGAAGTCTCGGTCGCCGAGATCAGGGCGGCGCAGAAATTCTTTCCCGTCGCCACGGTCCAGAACCACTACAACATGGCGTCACGCGAAAGCGACGATGTGCTGGATTATTGCGAAAAGAACGGCATCGGCTTCATTCCCTGGTATCCGCTGGCGGCGGGCGACCTGGCGGAGGGCGGCGGCGTGCTGGATCGCGTCGCCCGCGCGCACGAGGCGACGCATGCGCAGATCGCGCTGGCCTGGCTGCTCAGGCGCTCGCCGGTGATGCTGCCCATTCCCGGCACCTCCAAGGTGAAGCACTTGGAGCAGAATGTGGCCGCCTCGGCGATCAACCTGACGGACGAGGAATTCCGCTCGCCGGCGCGGTGACGCTACTTAAGGCCGTCCAGCGGCATCTTGACCGTGGTCATCTTGGCGTCGAGCTGCTTGATCACCTCGGCGGTGATGTCGAGCGCGGGGTCGAACTGGGGCAGCATGGCGGCATCCAGCACCATGTTGGCGCCGCGCACCTTGACGATGCCCGGCACGATGTCCTGCATCGCCTTGCTCAACTCGCCATTGGCGGCGCCAAGCGCGGCCTGCAGCGCCGCCTGGCGCTTGTCGGCATCCTGCTGGATCGCGTTCTGGCGGGCGGTCAGGGTGGCAATGCGCTTCTGGCGCTCGGCCGCGGGAACGCTGGTGTCGGCCTGCAGGGCGGCGGCGTCGCGCTCCAGGGCCTCGCGGCGGGCCGTCAGGCTGCGCTGGGCCTGCTGCACCACCGGCTGCATCTGGCGGGCGATGTCCTGTCCTGCCTTGGAGAAGCGCACCACGGCAGCCTTGTCCATCACCAGGAAGACCGGGTCCGGGACCTGTCCGGTGGCGATGGGGGCCTGGGCGGGCGACGAGGCCTGCTCCTGCTGCGGGGCGGTAGCGGTCCCGCCCTGGCTGCGGTGGTAGAGGTAGTAGCCCAGCCCGCCAATGGCCAGGAAAACCAGAGCGGCGAGGGCGATGACAATATTCTTGCGCGACAAGAGGGGCTCCCGGGGGCGGAGGACGGCCCACCCTTAGCCCCTGCCGCCGCCCCCCACAAGTATGGACCTCGGGCCCCGCCCGTTGCTGTGCCGGCCGCGTCCCCGCCGGACTCTCCCCCGCCGCCGGTCGCGATCTTGGGCGCCGCTATCGCTGGCGGTTCTTCTGCTGGTGATCATGCTCAAGCCGCTGGCGCGGTGGCTGCTCGGCCAGATTTTGATCCTGCTGTCGCCGTGAGGCTTCAGCCGGCGCCGAACGGATTGTCGTGGAATCCCGGCACCGGATGCAGCACCACCGGAAGCGCGGCATTGGCGCCAATATAAAGCTCCAGCGTCATCTGGTTGGTCGCCTTGTCCCACTGCATCTGCGGCGCCACCCCACCGGGATTGCGGAAGGTCTTGCCGTCGAAGGCGAAGACCCGCGGCTTGACCTCGTCCCAGTTGTTGACCAGTTCCGATTGCAGCCGCGCCCGTTCATTCAGCAGCACCTCCGGCTTGGCGTCCTGCAGATTGGTGATGTCGGGTGCGCTGACCTTGACCAGGCCGTCGCTGCCGATCTCCACCCGCGCCACCACGATGGTGCCGTCCGCCATGCTGCCGCCTTCCCATTTGCCGACGGGCGGTTGCGGCTTGCCGCATCCGGCAAGCAGAATCACGACGAGGAAAAGGGCCTTGCGCATGGGGCGACTCGAAGCTGAAGGCGCCGCAGTATAGCCTACTTGCTGATATCGACGTTCAGGCTGCGCTCGCCTTCGTCCACCATTTCCCATACCTGCACGGTATGGCCGCCGGCGCGGAATTTGCGCGAC
>CAZYGO010000382.1:0-2972 GCA_964647455.1 uncultured Rhizobium sp. | reverse complement strand
CGCGGCTCGACCAGCTTCAGGCGAAGCAGGCGGCCAAGGCGCCGCCGCCGAATGCTTGGGCGGTTGTGGGCCGCTTTGCTGCCGATCTGGTAGCGGGGTTGTTCGTAGGAGGCGGCCTGGGTTGGGGGATCGACTGGCTGTTCGGCTGGTTCGGAATTCACACCCGCCCGGTCTTCATGATGGTGTTTGTCGTGCTGGGCGCTGCGGCGGGAATCCTGAACGTGATGCGCGCAGCCAAAGAGATCAATGCCGGTATCGCCGCCGCGCGGTCCGACGAGGAGAGTTGACCCGTGAACCTGAATCCGATGGAGCAGTTCGCCGTCAAGCCGCTCATTGCCGAGCCGCTTTTCGCCATCGGCGGGCACCCCATCTATTTCACCAACCAGTCGCTGCTGATGGTGATTGTCGCGGTCGCTTCGGCCCTTTTCCTCACGCTGTCCGTCAAGCCGGGTGCGCTGGTGCCGGGCCGCGCCCAGTCGATGGCCGAGATTTCCTATGAATTCGTCGGCAACATGATCCATTCGGCGACGGGCGAGGACGGGCTGAAATTCTTCCCGCTTGTCTTCACGCTGTTCATCTTCGTGCTGTGCAGCAACTTCTTCGGCATGATTCCCGGCTCCTTCACCGTCACCAGCCAGATCGCGGTGACGCTGGCGCTGGCCTGCCTGGTGATCGCCATCGTCATCGTGGTCGGGTTCGCCCGCCATGGCATCGGCTTCCTCAGGCTGTTTGTGCCGCATGCTCCACTGCCGCTGCTGTTCCTGCTGGTTCCGATTGAACTAATCTCCTTCCTCACCCGCCCGATCAGCCTCTCGGTCCGTCTCTTCGCCAACATGCTGGCCGGCCACACCATGCTGGCGGTATTCGGCGGCTTCGTGGTGGCGCTTGGCGCCGCCGGCGGTGTTCTTTCCGCCCTCTCCATCGCCCCCATGCTGCTGATCATCGGCATCATGCTGCTGGAGCTGCTGGTCGCCTTCCTGCAGGCCTATGTCTTCGCGATCCTAACCTGCATTTATCTCAACGAAGCACTTCATCTCCACGATCATCACTGAACCTTTAGAAGGAACGAAAAAATGGAAGTTGCAGCAGCGAAACTGATCGGCGCGGGCATTGCCTGTATCGCTCTCGTCGGCGCCGGCATCGGCATCGGCAATGTGTTCGGCAGCTATCTCTCGGGCGCGCTGCGCAACCCGGGCGCCGCCGCCAGCCAGAGCACCAACCTGCTGCTGGGCTTCGCGCTCTGCGAAGCCACCGGCCTGTTCGGCCTGGTCATCGCGCTGCTGATCCTGTTCGCGTTCTAAGCCGCCGATAATGGACGAGACCCCCGCCCTCACCGCATCAACGGAAGTGCCCGCCCACAAGGAGGGCGCGGCCTTTCCGCCGTTCGACACCACGACGTTCCCCAGCCAGTTTTTCTGGCTGGTGCTGACGTTCGGGTTCCTGGTCGTGGTGCTGTGGCGGGTGTCGGGTCCGCGCATCAAGGGCGCCATCGCGCTCCGGCGCGGTGCCATTAACAGCGCCATTGCCGCCGCGACCAGCGCGCGGCAGGAGGCTGACGCCGCTTCCGCCGCCTACGACCAGGCGCTGGCATCGGCCCGGGCCAAGGCGCAGGCCCTGGCGGAGGAAACCCGCCAGAAGATCAATGCCGAGGTTGCCGGCGAAAAGACCAGGGCCGAGGCCCAGGCCGCTGCCGCCATGGCGGAAGCCGATGCCCGTATCCAGGCCACCCGCACCGCAGCCAAGGCACATATCGCCAGCACGGCGCGGGACGCCGCCATCGCAATCGTCGCCCGCCTGACCGGCGAGACGGTGTCGGCGGACGAAGCCGCCAAGGCCGTGGGGGGCTGAACCATGGAAATGCTGCACGAACCGGAATTCTGGGTCGCAGTCGGCTTTGTGCTGGTGGTCATCCTGCTGATCGCCAAGGGCGTGCCCGCCATGATCGGCAAGATGCTGGACCAGCGCGCCGCCGCCATCGCCGCCGAGCTGGAGGAAGCCAGGCGGCTCTCCGCCGAGGCTGCCGCGCTGCTGGCCGAGTACAAGAAGAAGGCTGCCGCAGCCGAAGCCGAAGCCGCCGCCATCCTGAAGGAAGCCCAGGCGGAAGCTGCCCGCTTCGCCGAGGACAGCCGCGCCGCTCTCAAGGCCCAGATCGAGCGCCGCGCCAAGGCGGCACAGGACAAGATCGCCCAGGCCGAGGCCGCCGCGGTCAACGAGATCCGCAGCCTTGCCGCCGATGCCGCCGTAGCCGGCGCCGAGAAGCTGATCGCCGCCCGCATGGACGCCGCCAAGGCCTCCAAGCTGATCGCCGACAGCATCGCCGGACTGGGCGAGAAGCTGAACTAGCCGAGCGTCCTGGCCCGGCACTGGATCGGCCGGCCTCCATGTCCTAGCCTGCCGCGCTCAGCGGAGGGGTCAGGGCCATGCAGCGTAAAATCTGGAAAGCGGTCATCGGGCTTGCCGGCCTGCTGTGCTGCGCGAACGTCGCCAGCCAGGCGCAGCCGGGGCGCGGCATCACCAATCCGCCCGAACCGGCGACGGTGGCCGGCCATCTGGCGCGCGCCAGGCAGATCGCGGGCGCCGATCCCTTCCCGCTCTGGGTGGCGACCAAGGGCTATTGGTGCATGCCCCCGGCGGAGGGCAACGCCGCCGCCTTCGCCCATGCCCAGGATGCCGACGGCGTCGAGCCGGTGCAGGTCTTCGACAATCTCTATTATGTCGGCAAGGTCTTTGTCGGCGTCTTCATCCTGAAGACCAGCGACGGCCTGGTGCTGTGGGATGCGCTCGACTATTACAGCGAACTGGACAGCATCCTGCTGCCGGGCATGAAGAAGCTGGGCCTGGACCCCAGGGACATCAAGCTGGTCATCATCACCCATGGCCATTTCGACCATTTCGGCGGCGCGAAATATCTGCAGGACACCTATCATATTCCCGTCGCCGCCAGCGAGGTGGACTGGAACCTGATGGCGCAA
>CAZYGO010000381.1:0-5134 GCA_964647455.1 uncultured Rhizobium sp. | reverse complement strand
AGACTGTATATTTTCCCAATGGGGTGATGAGATATCTACATTGTCGGGCGGGCAAGGTTCCAGCTACTGATTCGGGCCGGCCTGAAACCCTAGACGACCGCCACAGGGTTGTCTTTTTGTTCCGCCAGTATTGAGCTGGGTTTGCGCCCAAAACTGTTGGTCGATTGGTGCGCCCCCCGGACCGCCGACTATGATTCAACGGTCGCCGGACTTTCGCTGCCGGCGGGGGCTGTTCGGATCGACAACCAAGGGATATCCATGGAAATCCGCCCATATCCAGCGGCAGCCGCAAGAATGGTGTATCACGAGGTGTATCAGGAAGAACTTCGCATCGTTTCCACCTCAACAATTTCAATGAGTTAAGCGCCGTATGATCCTTCTGATTGATAACTACGACAGCTTTACCTGGAATCTCTTCCATTACCTGGGCGAACTGGGGGCGGAGGTGAAGGTGGTGCGCAATGACGAGATCACCGCCGACGAGGCCCTGGCCATGAAGCCGGACGGCATCGTGCTGTCACCCGGCCCCTGCACGCCCAACGAGGCGGGCATCTGCATGGAAGTAATCCGCAAGGCCGGCGGCACGGTGCCGATCCTGGGCGTCTGCCTGGGCCACCAGGCCATTGGGCAGGTCTATGGCGGCGACATCGTGCGCGCGCCCGAGCCGATGCACGGCAAGATGAGCACCATCCACCATACCGGCAAATCGGTCTTCCGCGGCCTCAACAACGACTTCCAGGCGACGCGCTATCACTCCCTGACCATCGATCCGCCTTCAATGCCGGACGTGCTGGAAGTCACCGCCACCTCCGATGACGGCGTCATCCAGGGCGTGATGCACAAGACCTATCCGGTGCATGGCGTCCAGTTCCATCCCGAAAGCATCGCCTCGGAGAACGGCCACGCCCTGCTGGAAAACTTCCTCAAGCTGACGCGGGCCTGAATGGACCTTGAGGCCCTGATCGGCGCCGCGCGCGCGCCCCTTTCCCGCGGCGACACCGAAACCCTGTTCCACGCCATCTTCCGCGGCGAGCTTTCCGAGGAGCAGATTATCGCCTATCTCTCCGCCACCGCCGACCGCAAGCCCTCGGTCGAAGAGCTGGTGGGCGCCGTCACCGCCATGCGCGCCCATATGCGCCCCGTCAGCGCCCCGGCGGGCGCGATCGACCTGTGCGGCACCGGCGGCGACGGGCTGGGCACGCTCAACATCTCCACCGCCGTCAGCTTCGTGGTGGCGGCGGCGGGGGTGCCCGTTGCCAAGCATGGCAACCGTTCCGCCACCTCGCGCAGCGGCGCCGCCGACGTGCTGGAGGCGCTGGGCGTCAAGGTCGGGCTGGAGCCGGACCATGCCGCGCGCGTGCTGGCCGATACGGGCATCGTCTTTCTTTTCGCCCAATCTCATCATCCGGCGATGCGGCATGTCGGCCCGGCCCGCAAGGCCGTGGGCCGGCGCACCATCTTCAACCTGCTGGGCCCGCTCGCCAATCCCGCGCGCGTAACCCGCCAGCTGATCGGGGTTTTCTCGTCCGACTGGCTGGAGCCCTATGCGCGGGCGCTGCGCGAACTGGGCAGCGAGCGCGCCTTCATCGTCCATGGCCGGGACGGGCTCGACGAAGTCTCGGTCAGCGAAGTCACCGACGCCGCGGCGCTGGCGCGGGGCGCCGTCACCCGGCTTGAGCTGACGCCGGAACAGGCTGGCCTGGCCCGCCACGGGCTGGCGGCGATCATGGGGGGCGACGCCGCCCACAACGCCGCCGCGCTCCAGGCCCTGCTGGCGGGCGGGGGCGACGCCGCCTACCGCGACATCGTGCTGATCAATGCGGCGGCGGCGCTGATGGTGGCGGACGCGGTCTCTGATATAAAGGAGGGCGTGGCGCGCGCGGCGGAGGTGCTGGCATCCGGCGCCGCCCATGCCAAGCTCACGGACCTGATCGCCGCCTCGAATTCATGAACGCAATTTCGGCATGAACACCATCCTGGACAAGATCGTCGCGTACAAGCGCGAGGAAGTGGCCGCCGCCAAGACGGCCGTGCCGCAACCGGAGATCGCCGCCCGCGCCAAGGATGCGCCGCCGGTGCGCCCCTTTCGCGCCGCGCTGGAGAAGAAGAAGGCGGCGGGCGAATATGGCCTGATCGCCGAGATCAAGAAGGCCAGCCCTTCCAAGGGCCTGATCCGCGCCGATTTCGATCCGCCCACTCTGGCCGAGGCCTATGAGGAAGGCGGCGCCGCCTGCCTTTCGGTCCTCACCGACTCGCCTTCCTTCCAGGGCGCGCCCGGCTTCCTGGTGGCGGCGCGCGAACGGGTCTCGCTGCCGGTGCTGCGCAAGGATTTCATGCTCGAGCCCTATCAGGTGACCGAGGCGCGCAGCTGGGGCGCCGACTGCATCCTCGTCATCATGGCGATGCTGGAGGATGGCGCGGCCCGCGCCCTGCTCGACGCCGCCGCCGAATGGGGCATGGACGCGCTGGTGGAAGTGCATGACGCCGAAGAGCTCGACCGCGCGCTGGCGCTGGAGCCGGACATGGTCGGCATCAACAACCGCAACCTCAAGACCTTCGTCACCGACCTGCATGTGACGACCCGGCTGGCGCCGACCATTCCGAAGGGCATTCATGTGGTGGCGGAAAGCGGGCTTTCGGCCCCGGCCGATCTGCGCCGCCTGGCCGACGCGCATGTCACCTCCATCCTGGTGGGCGAAAGCCTGATGCGGCAAAAAGATGTCGCCGCCGCCACGCGCCTGCTGCTGGGCGACGGCTTCCGATGAGCGGGCCGCGGCGGTCTGCCGGGATGCGGGGCGATCCGCGCAATCCTAAGCCCGAAGCGGAAATCTCCAGCGCCCTGCCGCCCCGCCGCGAGGTGCCGCAGGCGCCGGTGCCGGTTTCGCGCTCGCGTCACCCCAAGCCGGAAGTCCTGATGGGCGAGGTGGTGGCGCCGCGCGGTCCCGAAACCGGCGCCGGCCGCGAGGAACTGCGCGCCTTCATGCTGGCGCGCCGCCTGGTGCCGACGCGCTGGGCGCGGGAAGCGGGCGTGCCGGTGGGCGAGATTCTCGCCTTTCTTTCGGGGCGCGCGCGCAGTCTTTCCGCCGAGACCGCGGCGCGGTTGGCGAAGGCCGCGGGCGTGGCGCCGCAGGATCTCTTCGCGCCGCCGAAGAACGGCGGCCCCTGAGGACCGCCGCTTCCAGTGAACGCGGCTGCTCGCGCGGGGACAGCATCTTGTGCGTTGACGCACCGAAAGAACTAAAGTAGAACGATTCGAGGTGTTTCGGCTTTGTTCCATGGTCCGGAAACCGGAGGGAACCGATGCTCACGCGCAAACAATATGAGCTGCTCATGTTCATCCATGAGCGCATCCGCGAAACCGGCATTCCCCCCTCCTTCGACGAAATGAAGGAAGCGCTGGACCTGAAATCCAAGTCCGGCATCCACCGCCTTATCACCGCCCTGGAGGAGCGCGGCTTCCTGCGCCGCATGGAAAAGCGCGCCCGCGCCCTGGAAGTGCTCAAGCTGCCCGACAACATGGCGGAGACGCTGCGCCCCGCCACCACCCGCAGCCAGGCGCAGCGCGCGCCGGCCATCCGCCATGGCCGCGGCCATGACAGCCGCAGCCCGGCCCCGCGGCGCGGCTATGGCGACGGCGAAAGCGCGGTGCAGGTGCCCCTGGTCGGGCGCATCGCCGCCGGCACGCCGATCGAGGCGCTGCAGACCAGGATAGCGGACGTGCCGGTACCCGGCGGCATGATCGGGCGCGGCAATCACTACGCCCTGGAAGTGACCGGCGATTCCATGATCAATGCCGGCATCCTGGACGGCGATACCGTCATCATCCAGGAATCCGACACCGCCTCGACCGGCGAGATCGTGGTGGCGCTGGTGGACAATGAGGAAGCGACCCTCAAGCGCCTTCGCCGCCGCGGCGACTCGATCGCGCTGGAAGCCGCCAACCCCGCCTATGAAACGCGGCTCTATGGCGCCGATCGCGTCAAGGTGCAGGGCAAGCTGGTGGGATTGATAAGGCGCTATTAGGCGTCACTTCACCCAAGGTCTGTCGCCGCGCCAGGCGCGCACGCTTTCCACTTTCAGTTTTGGCGTCAACCAGATCGCATAACCCTGGTCGCGCGCCGCGCGCGGACCATCAGCGATGAAGCGCGGGCCTTTGCAATCCGCCGCCGCCACACTGACCAGGACGACGGCACGGACGCAGTCTTCCGCCAGTCCCTCCGGCTTGCGGGACAGGACAAGCAATCCCGCCGCTATTGGCACCACGCAGCCCAGCCCGTCGCAGCGGCCGATGCCCGCTGCCTCGCCGATCTCGCGCCCATCGCCATCCTGCGCGAGCCAGGCGCGGGCGGCGAAACGGTCGGCCGGGCGCAAGGGGAAATGCAGCCGCCCGTCCGCAGCCCGCACCGCCACCGTCATCGCGTCCGGCGCGATCAGCAGGTCGGGCGGTCGGGCCAGCAGCGCAACGGCAATGCCGGCGCCAATGCCGAGCAATCCCAGCCAGCGCTTGCGCCGGCGCCAGATCGCCAGCCACAGCCCGCCCAGCGCCATCAGCGCCAGCGCCGCCACCGGCATGGAAGCGGCCGGCGTCACCGCGCCGGGCAGGCCCGACACCGCCCGCCCCAGCCACAGCATCAGCGCGATACCGCGTCCCAGCAGGTGCAGCGGCAGCGCTTCCAGCCCGAACGGCATCGCCGCGACCGACAGCGTCGCCAGCGGCATCACCACCAGGCCCATCACCGGCATCGCCAGCAGGTTGCCCAGCACTGCGTAATGGGTGGCGCGACCGAAATGGAACAGCGACACCGGCAGCGTCGCCAGCGAGGCCACCGCGCTGGTGACGAAGATCGCGTTCAGGTGGCCCGGCAGGCCGCGTCCGGACGGCCGCGAGGCTTCCGCCGCCGCCACCAGCGCCGCCACCGCCGCGAAAGACATCTGGAAACCGGGTTCGGTGACGCTCTCGGGCCGGAGCAGCAGCAGGATCGCCGCCGCCAGCGCCAGCGAGCGCATCGAAAGCGCCGGGCGGTCGCACAGCACCGCCGCCAGCCCCACCGCCAGCATGGTGAAGGCGCGCACCGCCGGCGCCGCCGCGCCGCTGATCACAAGATAGACGGCGCTGCCCGCCAGCGCCGCCGCC
>CAZYGO010000380.1:0-3344 GCA_964647455.1 uncultured Rhizobium sp. | reverse complement strand
CGATCCAGCCCACGGTGCGGGCGAGCGCGAACAGGGCGGTGAACATGGAGGTGGGAAAGCCCAGCGCCTTCAGGGTGATGCCGGAATAGAAGTCGATATTGGGATAGAGCTTCTTCTCGATGAAATAGGGATCGTGCAGCGCCACCTTCTCCAGTTCGATCGCCACCTTCAGCAGCGGATCGTCGTGCAGCCCCAGCTCGTTCAGCACGGCATGGCACTGGACCTGCATCGCCTTGGCGCGCGGATCGTAATTCTTGTAGACGCGGTGGCCGAAGCCCATCAGGCGGAAGCCGGACGACTTGTCCTTGGCGCGGGCGACGAATTCGGGGATGCGGTCGACCGTACCGATCTCCTCCAGCATCTTCAGCGCCGCCTCGTTGGCGCCGCCATGGGCGGGCCCCCACAGGCAGGCGATGCCCGCCGCGATGCAGGCGAAGGGATTGGCGCCTGATGACCCGGCCAGGCGCACCGTCGAGGTCGAGGCGTTCTGCTCATGGTCGGCATGCAGGATGAAGATGGTGTCCAGCGCCTTGGCCAGCACCGGATTGACCACATACTCCTCGGCCGGAACCGAGAAGCACATGCGCAGGAAATTCTCGGTATAACCCAACTTGTTGAGCGGATACACGAAGGGTTGGCCGACATGGTACTTGTAGGCCATCGCCGCGATCGTCGGCAGCTTGGCGATCAGCCGGTGGCTGGCGATCTCGCGCTGCACCGGATCGGTGATGTCGGTGGAGTCGTGATAGAAAGCCGAGAGCGCGCCGACCACGCCGCACATGATCGCCATGGGATGGGCGTCGCGGCGGAAGCCGCGGAAGAAGGTCGCCAGCTGTTCGTGCACCATGGTGTGGCGGGTGATGGAATAGGTGAACTTTCCATCTGCGCCTTGCTGGGCAGATCGCCATACAGCAGCAGGAAGCAGCTTTCCAGGAAGGTGGAATGGGCGGCGAGGTCGGCGATGGAATAACCTCGATATTCCAGGACGCCCTTGTCGCCATCGATGAAGGTGATGGCGCTTTCGGTCGAGGCGGTGGAGGTGAAACCGGGATCGTAGGTGAAGATGTCGGCCTGGTCGTAGAGCTTGCGGATGTCCACGACATTGGGGCCCTGGGACCCGGCATAGACCGGGAAGTCGTAGCCCTTGCCCTCATAGGTGAGGGTGGCCGAACCCGCCGGCTTGATCTTGCTCTCTCTCATGGCCTTGCCCCTGATATTGTTTTCTTGCAGTGCAGCATCATAGGCGCAGAATCGCGCCCCCGCCAACAGGGTGCGCCGCAAAACATTCCGATTTTATGAACTCGCGTAAGCCCTTAATCGGTTAAGGGATTCCGCCCGGCCGAGCAGCGCCAGCATCTCGAACAGGGGAGGGGAGGAGGCCTTGCCGGTCAGCGCCGCCCGAAGGGGCTGGGCGACCTGGCCCAGCTTCAGGGCGCGGCTTTCCGCATGGGCGCGGGCGGCGCCCTCCAGTGCGGCGGCGGACCAGTCCGTCGCCTCCAGGGCGGGGAGGGCGGCGGCCAGGCTGGCGCGGCCTTCCGGCGTGAGCAGCCTGGCGGCGGCCTCGTCCAGGGTGCGGGGACCGTCCGTGAACAGGAACTCCGCCGATTGGGAGAGTTCCAGCAAAGTCCTGGCCCGCTCCTTCAGCGACGGCATGGCGGCCTTCAGCCGGCCCCGCGCCGTTTCCGACAGCACCACCGGCGGGGTCAGCCGTTCCAGGAAGGCGATGGTCTCCGCCGCCAGCACCTCGTCCGGCGTGGCGCGGATATAGTGGCCGTTGAGATTGTCCAGCTTCTTGTAATCCATCCGCGCCGCGCTCTTGCCGATGGCCTCGAAGTTGAACCAGGCGATCGCCTGCTCGGTCGAGATGATCTCGTCATCGCCATGGCTCCAGCCCAGCCGCAGCAGATAGTTGCGCATGGTCTCGGGCAGGTAGCCCATGTCGCGATAAGCCTCCACCGCCAGGGCGCCATGGCGCTTGGAAAGCTTGGCGCCGTCCGGGCCGTTGATCAGCGGCAGGTGGCCATAGACCGGCACCGGCCAGCCCATCGCCTCGATGATCTGCAACTGGCGGGCGGCGTTGTTGAGATGGTCGGCGCCGCGGATCACATGGGTGATGCCCATGTCGGCATCGTCCACCACCACCGCCAGCATGTAGGTGGGCGTGCCGTCTGAGCGCAGCAGCACCATGTCGTCGAGCTGGCTGTTCTCGAAGCGGACATCGCCCAGCACGACATCGTTGACGACGGTCTCGCCGTCCTGCCGCGCCTTCAGCCGCACCACGAAGGGCTTGCCGGCCTCGGCGGGGCCGGGCTCGCGGTCGCGCCAGCGACCGTCATAACGCAGCGGCTGCTTGGCAGCCTTCTGCGCCTCGCGCATCTCGTTGAGTTCCTCGGGCGTGGCATAGCAGCGATAGGCCTTGCCGGCCTTGAGCAGCTGCTCGGCGACTTCGCGATGCCGCGCGGCGCGGGCGAACTGGTAGATCTCCGGCCCGTCCCAATCCAGGCCCATCCAGCGCATGCCGTTCAGGATGGCGGCCACCGCCTCGGGGGTGGAGCGCTCGCGGTCGGTATCCTCGATCCGCAGCAGGAAGGTGCCGCCGGTGTGGCGGGCATAAAGCCAGTTGAACAGGGCGGTGCGGGCGCCGCCGATATGCAGCATGCCTGTGGGCGAGGGCGCGAAGCGCAGGACAGGTTTTTTGTTTTCGGCCATGATCGGCAGCACTTAGAGCAGGGCTGCGGGTTTGGCAATTCGAGGCGGCCCGCGAAGCGGGGCAAATCGGTCCGGTGGACCGATTTGAGCGGCGAATGCGCCGAGCTCGAGCGAGGCGCCGGGAAACCATGTCGGTTTTTCTAAAGAACCTCACTGCGTTTTGGCGTGGCTGGGCGGCGGAACGGGACCGCTGGCCCCTGTGGCTGCCGGTGCTGCTGGGCGCAGGCGCGGCGCTCTATTTCGCGCTGCCGGCCGAACCACCGCCGGCCGGGGGCGTGCTGGCGGGCGCGGCCGTGCTGGCGGCCGCTTCCATCGCCTGGCGGACCGCGCGCGTGGCCCTGGCGCTGCTGGCGGCGCTCGCCCTGGGTTTTGCCGTCGCGAAGCTGCGCGCCGACGCCGTGGCGGCCCCGGTACTGCAACGGCAGGCCATCGTCCATCTCAACGCCCGCATCGCCGCGATCGAACCCACCGATGCCGGCGTGCGCCTGATCCTGGACCGGCCGGTCAGCGGCGCCTTCGCGGCGGCGCCGGCGCGGCTTGCGGTGAGCCAGCGCGGCGACGGCGGCGGGCTCCAACCGGGCGACTGGATCAGCCTGACGGCGGGCCTGTCGCCGCCGCGTGCCCCCGCCGAACCC
>CAZYGO010000379.1:0-8624 GCA_964647455.1 uncultured Rhizobium sp. | reverse complement strand
TATCCACGATCCTGCGATTCTGGTTCATGGCCGTGCGCCGCATCAGGGCATAGGCCTCGGCCTCCGGCATGCCGCGCGATTTCATCAGGATGGCCTTGGCCTGGTCGATGATCTTGCGGTCTTCCAGGGCGCTGCGTGCCTCTTCCAGCTCGCGGGTCAGGCGGGAAAAGGCGTTGAAGCGGGAGATCGCCATGTCGAGGATGGCCTTGACCCGCTCCTTCTTCAGCCCGTCCACGACATAGGCGGAGACGCCCGCTTCCACCGCGGCCTCGATCTCCGACGCGTCGGAGCGGTCAACGAACATGGCGACGGGGCGCTTGAGCGCCTTGGACAGGGTGAAGAAGCCTTCCAGCTGGTCGCGGTTGGGGTTTTCCAGGTCGATCATCACCACGTCGGGCGCGATATCCACGATCTTGCGCGCGACTTCGTCCACCGAATGAATGACATGCACATTGTCATGCCCGGCCTCGCGCAGGCCTTCCTCGATGATCGCGGCGCGCAGGCGGTTGTCGTCGATGATGAGGATGGAAAGGCCGGGCATCGCCGCGATCTATCCAGAGGCCGAGCCGCCGCGCAAGTGCGCATCCTTGCGGCAACAGGCGCGGCATTGCGCACATCAATTGTGCAGCGAGACGGTTTTTGTCCGTCTGATGACGATTTGACGCGGCGTCCTGCTTGCATCGTCTGACGAACGCACCGAATGCTGTTCGTGCAAGGGCCGGCAGCGGTTCTTGCAGGGGTCAAGGGCGATCCCGCGCAATTTCAATCACGGACAAGGGCGTCCCGGCGATTTATCGCCGCGGGCGCCTTTTGTCTTGGAGAAAAGGGAAAAGAATGACGCTTCGTGCCTGTACCGCCGCATTGGCTGGCGGATTTCTGGGATTGGCCGCCGTCACCGCGCAGGCCCAGACACTCGCCGGCGCCATCGCCGCCGGTCGGCCGGTGATCGACCTGCGGCTGCGCTATGAGACGGTGGACGACGCCGCCAAGGTGCCGGGCGCCGACGCCGTCACCTTGCGGGCCCGGCTGGGATACGAGACCGGCAGCTGGAACGGCCTGTCGCTGCAGGCCGACTTCGACCAGGTTTTCGCCCTGGCCGACGACTACAACAGCACCCGCAACGGCAAGACGGCGCTGCCGGTGGTGGGCGATCCGAAGATGACGGTGCTGAACCGCCTGCAGCTCACCTATGCCTCGGACTTCGACACCCGGTTCGTGGTCGGCCGCCAGCGCCTTCTGATCGGCAACCAGCGCTTCATCGGCAATTCCGGCTGGCGCCAGCATGAGCAAACCTTCGACGCCGTCTCGGCGGTGAACAGTTCGGTGCCCGGGCTGACCCTGACCTATGCCTGGCTCTACCGGATCAACCGCGTCTATGGCCCGGACGCGCCGGTTCCTTCCAACACTGCCGCCGCGGCGACGGGACAGGCGGACTATTTCAAAAGCGACAGCCATGTCTTCGACGGCGTCTATACCGGCCTTTCCGGCCTGCGCCTGGAGGCCTATGGCTGGCTGCTCGATCTTTCATCGCCTTCCTATGCCGTGCTGCCGGCGCAGCAGCTGGCGACCGCGCGTCTGTCCACCGCCACCTTTGGCGGCCGCGGCGAATATGGCTTCACCCTGGCCGAGGGCGTGACGGCGAAGCTGAACGCCGAATATGCCCACCAGGGCAATTATGCGAACAATCCGCTCAGCTTCGACCTGAACTACTGGCTGGGCGAGGGCAGCCTTTCCTGGCAGGGCGTGACCGCCCTTGCCGGATATGAGGTGCTGGAGGGCAATGGCACCATCGGCTTTTCCACGCCGCTGGCGACCCTGCACGCCTTCAATGGCTGGGCCGACATGTTCCTCGCCACGCCGGCCAATGGGTTGAAGGATTTCTATCTGCGCGCCAGCACCGTGATCCCGGCCGACGCCATCGGCATGCGCAGCCTGACGCCGACCATCGCCTGGCACGACTACCATACCGACCGGCTCGATACCGGCATCGGCAGCGAATGGGACCTGCAGGCCGAACTGGCGGTGGACGGCAATGTCAGCCTGCTGGCCAAATACGCCGGCTATGCCGGCTCGGGCATCGCCGCGGGCGGCTTTCCCGACAAGTCGGTCGCCTGGCTGCAAGCGGCATATCATTATTAGGGCTAGGGGCCGCCTTGCGCGACGAGCACGAATGGCGGGACACCTCCGCCTGCGCATTCCGATCCGGCGGGATGAGGGGACACCAGGCGTCCCGCCGGAGAGGCGAATGGCGATGGCCCGCTGGAATAGGATGTCTGTCTTGATCGGGAGAAACGCCGGGGCCGGCCATCGGCCAGCCGATAACACTTTGACGGCAAAGTATTTTACCTGGAGCGGGCGAGGCGAATCGAACGCCCGACCCTAACCTTGGCAAGGTTATGCTCTACCCCTGAGCTACGCCCGCATTCCAAGTCAGGCGGGGGTTATGGCGCAGGGCCGCCCCCGATTGCAAGGGTTTACACCGGCCCCCCTTACGGAACGGTTGCGCCCCCGCCCCGGATGGGAAATCCTTGGTTTTCTCGGCTTTCGGTGGGGTGGCGGAACGATGGAGGGTGGCAGGCGCGCGGGCATTCTGCTGCTCAGCCCCACCCTGGGGGTCATGATGCTGGCCATGGCGGCCCCCCTGGCCCTGCTGGCGCTCTACAGCCTGACACCCACCACGGGCCCGGTCCTGCAGGGCGGCGCCACCCTCGCCCATTATGCCGATGCGCTGGGGCGGGCCGGCTATCGCGCCCTGTTCTGGCGGTCGCTCGGCATCTCGGCCGTGGTGACGCTGGTGACGGTGATGCTGGCCTATCCGATGGCCTATTTCGTCGCCTTCCATGCCGCCAAAGCCAAATTCGCCTGGCTGATCGCGCTGACCATCCCCTTCTGGACCTCCTATCTTCTGCGGGTCTTCGCCTGGAAGATCATCCTGGGCTATGGCGGCGTCATCAATTCCGCGCTCACCAGCCTGCACCTGGTGTCCCAGCCGCTGGGAATGCTGCTCTACAACCCCTTCTCGGTGGTGGTGACGCTGACCCATGCCTGGGCCGCCTTCGCCATCCTGCCCATCTATGTCAGCCTGGAGAAGATCGACCGCACACTGCTGGAGGCGGCGACCGACCTGGGCGACGGGCCGGTGCGCCGCTTCCTGCGCATCACCCTGCCGCTGTCCATGCCCGGCGTGATCGGCGCGGCGATCCTGATCTTCGTGCCCACCACCGGCGATTACGTGACGCCCACCCTGGTGGGCGGGCCGCAGGGCGCCATGATCGCCAACGTCATTTCGGTGCAGTTCGAGCGGGTGGGCAACTGGCCCAGGGGCGCGGCGCTGGCGATCGCCCGCCTGGCGATGGTGGGCGGCCCGGCGGGCCTGTTCGTCATGGCGGCGCGCGCCGCGGCCCAGCGCATCAAATGAAGGCGATCCGCCGATGAAAAGCCTGCGCGCCTATGCCTTCGCCTATCTCGCCTTCCTTTACCTGCCGGTGCTGTTCCTGCCGCTTTTCTCCTTCAACAATTCGCATTTCATCGCCTTCCCGCTCGCCGGTTTCACGACGCAATGGTACCGCGAGCTGTTCGCCGACGAGGCCATGCTGCACGCGCTGGGCAACAGCCTGGAGGTGGGCGCGGCGACCGCGCTGCTTTCGACGCTGCTCGGCCTTCTCGCCGCCAAGGCGGTGACCCAGTACCGGCTGCGCGGCACCGGCGCGATGCTGGGCTTCATCAGCCTGCCGCTGTTCATTCCCGACATCGTGCTTGGCATCTCGCTTCTGCTGCTGATGGGCGCCATCGGCTTTCCGCTTTCGCTGGCGGCGGTGGTGCTGGGCCATGCCAGCCTGTGCGTGCCCTTCGCCCTGACCGTGCTGATCGCCCGCTTCGAGGGCTTCGACCGCAATCTGGAGGAAGCCTCCGCCGACCTGGGCGAGAACGCCTGGATGACCTTCTGGCGCGTCACTTTTCCGCTGATGCTGCCGGGCATCATGGCCAGCCTGCTCTTGACCTTCATCACCTCCTTCGACGAATTCCTGCTGGCCTATTTCCTTTCGGGCACCGAGGCGACGCTGCCGGTCTATATCTGGGGCCAACTGCGCTTTCCCGACCGCCTGCCCATGGTGCTGGCGCTGGGGGCGCTGATCCTTGTGGCCTCGGTGGCGCTGGTGATCCTGGCGGAATGGGCGCGCAATCTGGGCGTGGCGCCCGGCAAGAAGAGCATCGGAGCTTAGATGGCGTTCCTTTCCGTTCAGAAGCTCAGCAAGCGTTTCGGCGATCACACCGCCGTCGATGCGGTGGATCTTAGCGTGCCGCGCGGCGCCTTCTTCGCCCTTTTGGGCCCGTCGGGCTGCGGCAAGACCACCTTGCTGCGCATGATCGGCGGCTTCACGCAAGCCGATGACGGCGTCATCGCGATTGAGGGCGTGCCCATGAACGGCGTGCCGGCGCATTTGCGCCCCACCAACATGGTGTTTCAGTCCTACGCGATCTTCCCGCACCTGAACGTCTTCGACAATGTCGCCTATGGCCTGCGCCGCGAGCGCCTTGGCAGGCAGGCGCTGCGCGCCCGCGTCGAGGCCATGCTGGCGACGGTGCGGCTGGAAGGCCTGGAGGCGCGCCGTGCCGACGCGCTTTCCGGCGGACAGCGCCAGCGCGTGGCGCTGGCGCGCGCCCTGGTGAAAGAGCCCAAGATCCTGCTGCTGGACGAGCCGCTGGGCGCCCTGGACAAGCGGCTGCGCGAAGCCATGCAGGTGGAATTGCGGGCGCTGCAGAAGAGCCTGGGCATCACCTTCCTGCTGGTGACCCACGATCAGGAAGAGGCCCTTTCCATGGCCGACCAGGTCGCGGTGATGAGCGGCGGCAGGATCCTGCAGATCGCATCCCCGCGCCAATTGTATGAGCGGCCCAATTGCCGTGAGGTGGCGGATTTCATCGGCGAGATCAATTTCTTCCACGCCACGGTGAGAAGCGTGGAGGCCGACACCGTCACCGCCAATGCCGGGGTGCTGGGCATCGTCACCCTGCCCCGCGCCAATTTCGGTTTTGCCTTCGCGGCGGGCGACCATATCCTGCTGGCCCTGCGGCCCGAACGCATCAGCCTCGAGCACGGCAGCGTGGCGGGTGAAATCATCGCCGCCAGCTTCCTGGGCGAACGCAGCCACTACCAGGTCCGGATTGCCGGCCGCGGCGAACCGGTCTTCGTCGCCGCCTCGGGCGCCGCGCCGCACGGCAAGGTCCTGCTGGGCTGGCAGCCCGAGGCGCTGATCGCCCTGCCCTTTGACGGCTAGCTGTCGGTCGAGTTGGTGCAGATGATGTTGGCGTATTCGCGCACCCGCGGGCCTTGCGCCTCTGCCGCCTTGTCGCGCAGCACGATGCGATGGGTCTTGCCTTCCCGCTCCACCGTGAAGAGGCCGATCCAGTTCAGCCTGCTATAGGGGCCGCTCTGGAACGTCAGTTCCCGCGCGCCCCTGTCGAAGCTGAAGCGACCCGCCGCCAGGTCCGGCGTCTTCTGCTGATAGGTGCCGGCGCCCAGTTGCAGGTACCAGCGGAACTGGCCCACCCCGCCATTATAGCCCATGCAGACATAGCGGCCGGGGCGTGGACTGTCGGCACTGCCGGCCGCGGCCGGCCGAGGCGCGGCCGCGCCGGGACGGGCGCGGATATTGGCGGCCTTGACATATTGCGGCGTGTTGAAGCCGTCGAACTTCACCAGGTAATAGCCGGCATAATTGCCGCTGCCGATTTCGGCGATGGTGCCGTCATACCAGGCGATGTTCCAGCCCTGGACCTTGTCGCCGACCTTCCAGCCTTGCGCCATCGCGGCGGCGGCCCCCAGCAGCAGCAAGGCGGCGGCGAGAAAAAAGCGCGGCATGGCGGTTCCCCCTTTTTTGCGCATGGTAGAAAAGCCCGCGCCGCTGGCAAGAAAAGCGCGGGTGCGAAACGGTACGTTTCGGCGTCACATGCCCCCGTCGCGCAGGAACACCTCCTCGATCTTCAGGCCGAAACTGTCGGCGATGCGGAAGGCCAGCGGCAGCGACGGCTCGAACTTGTCGTTCTCGATGGCGTTGATCGAGTTGCGCGACACCGCCACCCTTTCGGCCAGCTCGGCCTGGCTCCAGCCCTTCTCGGCGCGCAGGACGCGGATGCGATTCTTCATGTCACACTCCATCGCATCAGCGCCTTGCCCGCCACCAGAGCAGATTGATGACGATCATCGCGATGGTCTGCAGGATGACGACGGCGCCGAAACCGAAGGTCATCGCCAGGGTGACGACCTTGCGGTTCGCCGCCACCCCGGCCGCATCCCCGATGACAGCCGTCATCATGTCGAGGAAAGGCGGCAGCAGCAGGAGCAGCGCGAAAATGACCGGTCCGATGGTCATGCCGCGCTTGGCGGCGAAGGTGCCGCCCGCGGTCTGCACTTCGTCCAGGCCGCGCTCCCACCGGGCTGAGAGATAAAGCGAATAGCCCATGACGAAAATCGCCGCGGCGGCCGCGGCCACAAGGGTAACCGTTGTGCCGAACGCGGTCTTGAGCCAGGGCCCCGCTGCCAGGAAGGCCACCGGAACGATCGCAAGCGGCAACACCGCCAGGGTGCACCGCAAGGCTTTGGAAGTCGCCATGAAAGCCTCCTTTTCTTTGCTTTGTGACATGTATTCATTTCTAAATGACAATCAAACTTGTCACTTCCGGGCGCGACTGTCAAGCGGCATGAACGCCGCCTAAGCCAGGACCCGCGCGAAAATCCTCCGCACCCGGCCCTGCAGGCCCAACAGCCGCGCCTCCAGGTCCGCGAAGTCCGCCGCCTCGCCCGCCTCGACCAGCAAGGCCTTCAGGCCCGGCGTGGCGTCGGCCATGCTTTTCGGCGTTTCGTCCAGCGCCACCCGCAGCACCTGGGTCAGCGCGTGCTGCAGGCTGGCCGCCGCCACCAGCACCGCGGCATCGGCATTGCCGAGCAGGCCGGCGGCGTGAAGATTGTGCAGGGCGGCGATGGTGTTGCTGTTGAGGATGTCGGGCTGGGGCGCCGCATGGACCAGCTGCAGCGCCTGGGCGATGAACTCGATATCCACCAGGCCGCCCTTGGCATATTTCAGGTCCCAGGGATTGCTGTCGCTGAAGGTCTCGGCCATGCGCGCCCGCATCTGCCGCGCATCGGCGATCACCTTGGCATCATCCTTGGGGGCGGTGAGGCGGCGGCGGATCGCTTCCGCCAGCGCCGCGCGCGCCGCCGGCGGTCCGGCCACCACGCGGGCCCGCGTCAACGCCATATGCTCCCAGGTCCAGCTGTCGCTGGCGTGATAGTCGGTGAAGGATTTCAGGCTCACCGCCACCGGCCCCTTGTTGCCGGTGGGCCGCAGCCGCATGTCCACCTCGTACAGCGTGCCCGCCGCCGTCGGCGTGGTGAGGGCCGAGATCAGCCGCTGCGCCAGGCGCGCATAATAGAGGGTCGGTGACAGCGGCTTCTGCCCATCACTGCCCTCCACGCCGTCCGGCACGTCATAGACGAAAACCAGGTCGAGGTCGGAGCTGGCCGTCATTTCGCGCCCGCCCAGCTTGCCCATGGCGATGGCGCAGAAGCTGCCGCCGGACAGCAGTCCCGCGCTCTGCGCCAGTTCGGCCAGGGCGCGCGGCAAAAGGCCTTCGATCACCGTCTCGGCGATGGCCGCCAGGGCCGGACCGGCGGCTTCGGCGCGTGCCGCGCCCTCGACGATCTGCACCCCGACGCGGAAAATCTCCTCCCGCGCGAAGCGGCGCGCTCCATCCAGCGCCTCCTCGTAGCTTTCGCCCATCTGGCGCCCCAGCGCGGCCCGCAACGCGTCGCGCGACGGCAGGGTGGAAAGGAAATCGGCGTCCAGCAGCGCATCCAGCGTGGCGGTGTTGCGCGACAGATGGGTGGCCAGGCGCGGCGCCGAGCCGACGATGCGCGCCAGCAGCCTGAGGAATTGCGGCCGTGCCAGGAACAGCGAGAAAAGCTGCACGCCAGAGACCAGGTTGGAGAGAAAGCGGTCGAAGCCGGCAAAGGCGGCATCGGGATCGGCGGTGCCGCCCAATGCTTCCAGGATGGCGGGCGTCAACTGGGTCAGAAGCTCGCGCGCCCGCGCCGAGCGCATGGCGCGGATGCGGCCATGGTGCCAGCCACGAATGGCGCCGGAGACATGGGCGGCGTCGCGGAAGCCCAGCGCCGCGATGGTGGCCAGCGTTTCCGGGTCATCCTCGACCCCGGTAAAGACCAGGCTGCCCTTGGCCGAGGACAGTTCCGGCTCGCTTTCGAACAGATGGGAATAATGATGCTGCACCGTCTGCAGCGTTCCGGTCAGGGCGGCGGCGAAGCTCTCCGGGCCGTCAAAGCCCATGAAGCCGGCGATGTGGCCCAGGCCCTCCGCATCCTTGGGCAAGGTGTGGGTCTGCTCGTCGGCCACCATCTGCAACCGATGCTCCAGCGTGCGCAGGAAGCGATAGGCCTCCGTCAGGTCGCGCGCCGCCCCTTGCGTCACCACGCCTTCCGCCGCCAGCGCGGCCAGCGCCGCCACCGTGCCGCTCTGGCGCAGCCGCGGCACGCGTCCGCCCAGGATCAGCTGCTGCGTCTGGGCGAAGAATTCAATCTCGCGGATGCCGCCGCGCCCCAGCTTGAT
>CAZYGO010000378.1:0-3364 GCA_964647455.1 uncultured Rhizobium sp. | reverse complement strand
GCCCACGCCGACGAACATCTCGACGAAGTCCGAACCGGAAATGGTGAAGAAGGGCACATTGGCCTCGCCGGCGATGGCGCGGGCCAGAAGCGTCTTGCCGGTGCCGGGCGGGCCGACCAGCAGCACGCCCTTGGGGATGCGACCGCCCAGGCGCTGGAATTTCTGCGGGTCGCGCAGGAATTCGACAATCTCCTTTAGGTCGTCCTTGGCTTCGTCCACGCCGGCGACGTCTTCGAACGTGACGCGGCCCTGGCGCTCGGTCAGGAGCTTGGCCCTGGACTTGCCGAAGCCCATCGCCTTGCCGCCGCCCGACTGCATCTGGCGCATGATGAAGATCCAGAAGCCCACCATCAGGATGATCGGGATGGCGTTGACCAGGATGCTGACGATGGTCGGCATGCCCTCGTCCGGCGGCAGGACCTTGGAATCGACATTATGCGCCTTCAGCGTCGGCCACAGGCCGGGATCGTTGGCGGGCACAATGGTGGTGAAGGGCTGGCCGTTGGTGAACTCACCCTTGCCGGTGTCGCCCTGGAAGGTGACGTTCTTGACCTGGCCGGCCACCACCTGCTCGGTGAAGCGGGTATAGGAAATGGGCCCGTTCTGCGGCTTGGTGCCGGTGCTGGAAAAGACATTGAAGAGCACCACCAAAAGGACCGCGATCATGATCCAGAGGGCGAGATTCTTGAGATTGTTCAAGGCCGTACCTTTCGAGGGCGCCCAACTGGTCAATCTTTTGGCGCCATAAGCCGGGGCAGTCGCGCCCTCTTGATAGATAGGGCGTTTCTAGCCTGTTACCAGCCAGAAAAACGTTAAGCCCTTTGGGGTCTTCCAATCAACCTTTGCCAGCAGCCTAAACGGAACCTTTCCGAGGCATTTCCGGGGTCATTTTAAGGGTGCCGGGGCCGAAAATCCGCTCCGTCGCCGGGGCGGGCCGCAGGGCACAACCGCAAAGGGTGGCGCCGCGCAGGCGCCCCGCCACAATCTGGCCGTGGAGCCGCTCCAGAGCGGCAAACCGGGGGCGATAGGGGGCGCCGGAGACCAGCTGCAGCAGGGAGGCCAGGGCACGCAGCGACAGTTCGCGCGGGGCCGCCGCCAGGGCGGCGGGATCCAGCAGCAGGCCGGGCTGGCGGCTCTCCTGCGGCGTGGGGCGGACCGCCCGTTCCAGCACCGCCGCCGTCACCAGTTCAAGCGCCTCGCGGGCGGCCGCCATATGGCGGGCGGCCAGCGCGATCCGGCCCGGGTGAAGGCCCGCTTCGGCCAGGGCGGGCGCCAGGGCGCGGATCCTCACCCGGTCGAAGCGCGGGTCGCCGTTCATCGGGTCTTCCAGCCAGTCGAGCTTCTTCGCCTTCAGCCAGGCGCGCAGCTCCGCGCGGCCAAAGCCCAGCAGCGGCCGGGCCACCGTCAGCTGGGGAAAATCCGGCAGCGGCCATGGCGCCAGCGGCCGCATGGCGGATAGCCCGTCCAGGCCGCTGCCGCGCGCCAGGCGGAGCAGGAAGGTTTCGGCCTGGTCGTCCTCGGTATGGCCGACATAGAGGGTGGCAAGCTTCCGCTTCCGCAGCGCCTGGCCCATCAGGCGATAGCGGGCCTGGCGCGCCGCCGCCTCGATGCCGCTTTGGGCGGGCTCGCGCCAGCGCAGCAGCTGGACATCGAGGCCCAGCGCCCTTGCCTGGCGCGCCGCGCCGCGCGCCTCCTTCGCCGATTCGGGCCTGAGGCCGTGATCCACGACCAGCACGAGCGGCGGAGATTTCCTGGTCTTGCGCGCCCAGCGCGCCAGAAGATGCATCAGCGCCGCCGAGTCGCCACCGCCCGATACCGCCACGGCGGCGGGCCAGCCGCCGCCGGCGGCGAACTCCTCCATCACCGCGGCGAAGCGGGACTCGAGGGCGTCACCGGCAGTTGTTCGCCTTGCGCGCGGCGAGGGCGGCGTTGATGGTCGAGGGCGGGGCATCAGGATACTGCTTGGCGGTGACGGCGCGGAAGGCGGTGCAGCCGCTGGAGGTCTGGCCCTGGGCGACCAGCGCCTGGCCCATCTTCAGCATGGAATCGGCGGCGCGGCTGGACTTGGGATATTTCTTCAGCGCCTCGGCGAAGGCACGGGCGGCCCCGGCATTGTCCTGCTGCATCATCGCGATGCTGCCCACCCAGTAGAGCGCCTGCGGTGCCAGCTCATCGTCGTCGGGATGGTTGTCGGCATAGGCGCGGAAGGCGGCGCCGGCTTCGGGATACTGGGCCCGCGCCAGCAGGTTCATGGCGGAATCGAACTGGCGGGAATCGGCGCCGCCGCCGTCATTGGGAGCCAGCCGCGGCGATGGCGCCCCCGAAGCGGGCAAGGTGCCCAGCACGCCGGGCGCGCGCCCGCGATTGGGACCCGGATCGTCGCCCAGCGGCGCCAGCGCGGTGCCGGGCGCGACCTGCGTCTGGCCGGACGGGCGCACTGGCGTCGCGCCGGCGCCAACGGCCGCGCAATTCAGGCTGCCGGCATCGGCGCCCAGATTCTGCGCCGACAGGGTGCAGAGCCTGACATTGAAGTCACGCTGCTGCTGCTCGATGCGGCCGTTGAGCAGGGTGATCTGATGCGACAGTTCCTCGTTGGCGCCCGTGGCGCGGGCCAGGCTGTCGGTGAGGCTGCGGACCCGGTCATTGAGGTCGCGGATCTGCGCCTGGGTCTGCTCCTGCAGCTGCCGCAGCTGGCTGTTGGTCTGGCCCAGGTCGCGGGCATTCTGCTGGATGCCGGCGTCCTGGCCGTCCTCATGCGCCTTGGCGGCGGCTTTCTCCTCGTCGCTGGGGCCGAAGAGCTGCGCCTGGGCCGGCAGCGTGACCAGGGCTAGGAGAGCGGCGGCGAGGAACAGGCGATGTTTCATGGCCCAACCTTAATGTGGAAATGGTCCCTTCGGCAAAAAGGGCGCGGGGACCGAACCCCGCGCCCTCTTGATGGCACTTTGAAGGCGTCTAGGAATTGGCGGCGTTCATCACCACGGTGACGCCGCGGCGGTTCTGCGACCAGCAGCTCTCGTCGGACTGGGTGCAGATCGGCCGTTCCTTGCCGTAGGAGATGGTCTCGACCCGCGCGGTAGAGACGCCCAGGCTGACCAGATATTCCTTCACGGCATTGGCCCGGCGGGCACCCAGCGCCAGGTTGTATTCGCGGGTGCCGCGCTCATCGGCATGGCCTTCGACCGTGACGCGGACCTGGGGATAGCGGGCCAGCCAGGTGGCCTGCTTCTGCAGCGTCGCCTTGTCGGAGTCCTTCACCGCATATTGATCGTAGTCAAAATGCACCGTGTCGCCGACATTGACGCGGAAATCCTCGGCGCTGCCGGGGAGCGGGCCGCGGGCGACCGGCGGGGGCGGAGCCGGGGGC
>CAZYGO010000377.1:0-2611 GCA_964647455.1 uncultured Rhizobium sp. | reverse complement strand
GAGATTCTCGTCAACCTTGTCGAGGAAGCCTTCGGTCGTCAGCCATTTCTGGTCGGGGCCCACCAGAAGCGCCAGGTCCTTGGTCATGAAGCCTTCCTCCACCGTGGCGACGCAGACCTTTTCCAGCGTCTCGGCGAATTTGGCCAGCTGCGGATTGCCGTCCAGCTTGGCGCGGTGCGAAAGCCCGCGCGTCCAGGCGAAGATCGAGGCGATGGAATTGGTCGATGTCGCCTTGCCCTTCTGATGCTCGCGATAATGGCGGGTGACGGTGCCGTGAGCGGCTTCCGCCTCGACGATCTTGCCGTCCGGCGTGGTCAATACCGAGGTCATCAGTCCCAGCGAACCGAAGCCCTGCGCCACCGTGTCGGACTGCACGTCGCCGTCATAATTCTTGCAGGCCCAGACATAGCCGCCGCTCCATTTCAGCGCCGAGGCCACCATGTCGTCGATCAGGCGGTGCTCATAGACGATGCCGAGCTCCTTGAATTTGGCGGCGAACTCGGCGTCGAACACCTCCTGGAAGATGTCCTTGAAGCGGCCGTCATAGGCCTTGAGGATGGTGTTCTTGGTCGACAGATAGACCGGATATTTGCGGGCGATGCCGTAATTCATCGAGGCACGGGCGAAATCGCGGATCGAATCGTCGAGGTTGTACATCGCCATGGCGACGCCGGAACCGGGCGCCTTGAACACTTCATGCTCGATCACCTGGCCGTCCTCGCCGACAAACTTGATGGTAAGGGTGCCCTTGCCCGGGAACTTGAAATCCGTGGCGCGGTACTGATCGCCGAAGGCATGGCGGCCGACCACGATGGGCTGTGTCCAGCCGGGCACCAGGCGCGGCACATTGCGGCAGATGATCGGCTCGCGGAAGATGACGCCGCCCAGGATGTTGCGGATGGTGCCGTTGGGCGACTTCCACATCTTCTTGAGGTTGAATTCCTTCACCCGCGCCTCGTCCGGGGTGATGGTGGCGCACTTGACGCCGACGCCGTATTTCTTGATCGCCTCGGCGCTGTCCACCGTGACCTTGTCCTCGGTCGCGTCGCGGTTCTCGACCGAAAGGTCGTAATAATGCAGGTCGATGTCGAGATAGGGCAGGATCAGCTTTTTCTTGATCAGGTCCCAGATGATGCGGGTCATCTCGTCGCCGTCCAGCTCGACCACCGGATTGGCAACCTTGATCTTGTCCATGGAAGTCCTCGGTTTTTGGCGGGAAAAGGGATATAGCGAGGCCCCACTTACCCCGGCCCCGCACGCCCGTCAAAGCGACCCATGACCGCCCCTCTCATCGCCCCCGCCGTCATCCTGAGCCAGCCGCAGATGGGAGAAAATGTCGGCGCCGCCGCCCGGGCAATGAAGAATTTCGGCCTTTCGGAACTGCGGCTGGTCGCGCCCAAATGCGGCTGGCCCAACGACAAGGCGCAGATGGTGGCATCGGGGGCGGCCGACATCATCGAGCGCACCGCGGTTTACGAGGACACCGCCGCGGCCCTTGCCGGTTTCCAGCTGGTGTTCGCCACCACGGCGCGGGACCGGGACATTGTGCGCGAAATCCTCACGCCGGAGGCGGCGGCGCGCCGCTTGCGCCAGGCGGCCAATGATGGCGTGCGTACCGCCCTTCTGTTCGGCGGCGAGCGCGCCGGCCTGACCAATGAGGAGATGGACCTGGCCGACGCCGCCATCACCATCCCCACGGCGGCGTTCTCGTCCCTCAACCTGGGCCAGGCGGTGCTGCTGCTGGGCTATGAATGGCTGAAGGCGGCCGATACCACCCCGCCCAGCCGCACCCGCAAGACCATTGCCAGGCCGGCCAGCCGGGCCGAGCTCACCGGCCTGTTCGAGCACCTGGAAAGGGAGCTGGATGCCGCCCAGTTCCATTATCCGCCGGAAAAGCGCGACACCATGGTGCGCAACATGCGCGCGATGCTGCTAAGATCGCATCTCAGTGACCAGGAAGTCCGCACCATCAGGGGCATGATTGTCGCCCTGGTGCGCAACAAATATCGGGGAAAGACGTGAGTTTCGTCCCTTACATCGGCTTTGCGCTGCTGGCGCTGGCCGCCATCGCCTTCGCTGCCTGGCCGGTCTGGAAGACGGCCGAGGCCCGCGGGGCGCGCCTGCTCACCATGGGCGCGGTGGCGCTGTTCGTGCTGGGCATCGGGGCCGGGGTCTATCTGGTGGTGGGCCAGCCGCGCCTGGCCTTGCGCGAGGCGCGCGGCATGAACGACCGCGACCCCAACGGCCTGGCGCCGATGCTGATCAGCCGCGTGCGCGAGCACCCCGATGACCTGCAGGCATGGATCTTCCTGGCCCGCATCTATGTCACCGCAGGCGACGCCGACCAGGCGGCCGGCGCCATGGGCCGGGCCGTGCTGGCGGCACGCAAGCAGAAGCGCGAGACGCCGGACCTGGACAATGCCTATGGCGAACTCATGGTCCGGGCGGCGGGCGGCCAGGTCCCCGACGGCGCCGTCGCGGCCTTCCAGGCCGCATTGACCGCCGATCCCGGCAATGCGCCTGCCCGCTACTATCTCGGCATGGCGGCGGCGCAGAAAGGCGACCGCGCCACCGCGCAGCGTTACTGGCAGAGCCTGCTGGACGAAGTGCC
>CAZYGO010000376.1:0-2650 GCA_964647455.1 uncultured Rhizobium sp. | reverse complement strand
AAGGGTTGCGCTCGTTACGGGACTTAACCCAACATCTCACAACACGAGCTGACGACAGCCATGCAGCACCTGTCTTCTGGTTCCTTTCGGCACTCCCGCTTTTCGGCAGGATTCCAGAGATGTCAAGAGTAGGTAAGGTTTTTCGCGTTGCATCGAATTAAACCACATGCTCCACCGCTTGTGCGGGCCCCCGTCAATTCATTTGAGTTTTAATCTTGCGACCGTACTTCCCAGGCGGAGGACTTATCGCGTTAGCTTCGATACCAAACAGCCAAGCTGCCTGACATCCAGTCCTCATCGTTTACAGCGTGGACTACCAGGGTATCTAATCCTGTTTGATCCCCACGCTTTCGCGCCTCAGTGTCAGTATTGGTCCAGGTAGTCGTCTTCACCACTTGCGTTCCTTCCGATATCTACTCATTTCACCGCTACACCGGAAATTCCACTACCCTCTACCATACTCTAGTTAAGCAGTTTAGAATGCACTTCCCAGGTTAAGCCCAGGGCTTTCACATTCTACTTGCTTTACCACCTACGCGCCCTTTACGCCCAGTAAATCCGATTAACGCTTGCACCCTCTGTATTACCGCGGCTGCTGGCACAGAGTTAGCCGGTGCTTATTCTGTAGGTACCGTCAAGTTCTAAGGCTTATCACCCTAAAACCTTCTTCCCTACCTAAAGGGCTTTACAACCCGAAGGCCTTCTTCACCCACGCGGCATTGCTGGATCAGGGTTTCCCCCATTGTCCAATATTCCCCACTGCTGCCTCCCGTAGGAGTCTGGGCCGTGTCTCAGTCCCAGTGTGGCTGGTCATCCTCTCAGACCAGCTACCGATCATCGCCTTGGTAAGCAATTACCTCACCAACTAGCTAATCGGGTATAGGTTCATCCTAAAGCCCCAGCTACTTACGTAGCCAGATTTCCTCCGTAGAGTATTATGCGGTATTAGCCCGAGTTTCCCCGGGTTGTCCCCCACTTCAGGGCAGATCCCTATACATTACGCACCCGTCCGCCACTCGCCACCCATGTGTATTGCTACACATTGTGCTGCCGTTCGACTTGCATGTGTTAGGCATGCCGCCAGCGTTCAATCTGAGCCATGATCAAACTCTTCACTTTTAAATAAAAACTGAAAGACCCTTCACAGATCCCCAGTATTTCAGGGCCCACACATCATCACTTTCAAATTGTTAAAGAACGTTTTTCAAAATCAATCTCGTTTAGAGAAAGCGGATTCTACATTGGTTTGCAGAAGAGTCAATAGCGGAAAAAAAGATTTTTTAAACTTTTTTGAAAATATTTCTAAAACCAGCTGACAGAGACATATTATAGTGCCAATTTTTTTCTTTTTCCAGCTTTTAGATCCTTATTCAGCCAACAATATTCACTTATTTATCAGGAAGATATAGGAGCAACCTTAATAAAGCGTCTTTTACCTACCTGAATAAGCTTAGGCTTCTCACCAGCTATGAGCAGTAACCCATGATCGCTAATCTTTTCACCGTCTATCTTTATTCCACCTTGGCCAATGAGGCGGTTTGCCTCCGATGTGCTTGCTACCAATCCTTGCGACTTTAGAAAATGACCAATCAATACGCCTTCCGCTGGCAAGCTCACTTCTTGTACACCTTCTGGTACAGCCCCTTGCTGAAAACGAGCAATAAAATTTTCGCGCGCTCTAGTTGCTGCGGCTTTATCATGAAAACGCTCGACTAGCTCTTCGCCTAACAAGAATTTCACGTCTCGAGGATTTAACCCGGCAGCCACTTCATCCCGCAAACGCTGAATTTCAGCCAGCGACTTGAAGCTGATCAATTCGAAATATAGCCACATCGTCTCATCGGAAATCGACATCACCTTCCCAAAAATCTCATCAGGGCCTTCGTCGATACCTATATAGTTACCCAATGATTTAGACATTTTCTTTACGCCGTCTAAACCAGGCAACAATGGCAACGTTAATATTAGTTGTGGTCTTTGGCCAAAATGCTTTTGTAATTCGCGGCCCATTAATAAATTGAATTTTTGATCGGTACCACCTAATTCTATATCGCTTTTTAAAGCCACCGAATCATAGCCTTGCATTAAGGGATACAGAAACTCATGTATCGCAATCGGCTGATTATTGGTGTAACGCTTATGAAAATCATCACGTTCTAACATACGAGCAACGGTATGAGTGGCTGCCAACTTAATTAAATCAACAGCTGTTAGCTTGTCACACCACTCAGAATTAAACCTGACTTCTGTTTTTTCAGGATCCAAAACTTTAAAGACTTGTCTTTTATATGTAACAGCATTCGCTTCTACTTGTTCGCGCGTGAGCGGCGGACGGGTTTCATTTTTGCCTGAAGGATCGCCAATCATGCCGGTGAAATCGCCAATTAAAAATATCACTTCATGACCTAAATCTTGAAACTGACGTAGCTTATTTAATAAGACGGTATGACCTAAATGCAAATCAGGCGCTGTAGGATCAAACCCTGCTTTAACACGCAACGGTTTGCCGGTCTTTAAGCGCTCGACTAATTCTTCTTCAATTAAGATTTCTTCTGCGCCACGATGAATGATTTCTAAAGATTCATTTAATGATGTCATTTGTTATATGCCTACAGTTTTCAAGGCATCTATTATGGCAGGACGAAAAGAA
>CAZYGO010000375.1:0-2544 GCA_964647455.1 uncultured Rhizobium sp. | reverse complement strand
GGATTCGTTAAATTTGGCTTTCGGGAAGCTGGCCAACACAGTGACCGCGTCCTTCAGGGGATACGATTTACGCGCATCCACCAGTTCCAGTGCTTTTTTGTATCGTTTGCTTGGCATATTTTCTTGCGGTAGTAACGAGTCCCGTTTACGGGCTCTCCCGCTTCATTGGTTAACCGACGATTTCGATGCCCATACTGCGGGCAGTTCCCGCGATCACGCGGAAAGCGGCTTCTTCTTTGCTCGCATTGAGGTCCTTGGACTTCATCTTGACGATGTCCAGCACCTGCTTGCGCGTCACCTTGCCAACCTTGTCCTTGTTCGGCGTCTTGGAACCGGAAGCGATTCCGGCGGCCTTCTTGAGCAGCACCGAAGCGGGCGGCGATTTGGTGATGAAAGTGAAAGATTTGTCCTGATACACCGTAATGACCACGGGAATCACCAGACCAGCCTGTTCCTTGGTGGCGGCGTTGAACTCTTTGCAAAACGCCATGATGTTCACACCGTGCTGACCGAGCGCGGGACCCACGGGCGGAGCAGGGTTGGCCTGACCGGCCGGAATCTGCAACTTGATCTGTCCTGTAACTTTTTTAGCCATAAAAAATTGTGCTGCTTAATGCTTTTTAGAATCGCGGCCACTCGACGGCCACGCTTACGAATCAGGCCTTTTCCACCTGCCAGTATTCGAGTTCCACCGGCGTATTGCGGCCGAAGATGTTGACGGTGACCTTGAGCTTGCCGCGCTCCGGCTCGATCTCTTCGATCACACCGCTGAAGTTGAGGAACGGGCCATCGTTGATCTTGATGGTCTCGCCCACTTCGAAATTGACCTTCGGCTTTTCCTGGTCTTCGGAATCGGAAATCTGGGCCTTGATCGAATCGATTTCCTCCGGAGGCGTAGGCGTGGGACGGTCGCCGCCCACGAAGCCGATGATGCCCTGCGTATCGCGAATAAAATACCAGGGCCGTTCAATGATGCGATTGCCCTCATCGAGCAGGATCATGTCGATGAAGACGTAGCCAGGGTACAGTTTGCGCGTGGTGACCGATTTCTTGCCATTGCGGACTTCGGCCACTTTTTCCATAGGCACCAGGACCTCTTTGATGAAATCGCTCATCTCTTCGGTCTTGATGCGCTTCTCGATGCTATCCTTGACCTTTTGTTCCTGGCCGGAAAGCGTATGGATGACAAACCACTGGCTGCGCATGTTTAAGTTTCTTTCTCTCGGTTCAATTACATTACCAGGCGAACGATCTGCGAAATGGCCAGATCGACAAAGAACGTGAACCCGCCCAACAGGACGATGGAAATGGCAACCACGACTGTGGAACCTTTCAGTTCCTCAACCGTCGGCCAGGTGCACTTTTTCAGTTCCTCGCGCGTTTCCGCCACGTAGTTCGAAAGGCGCAAAAACATGCCGTTCTTCCACGTGATGCCAAAGATCACGAGAACAACCGCTGCCCAAATCAATATTCTTAACGTGCCACTCACAGTTTCAATTTCTGGCGGAGGGGGAGGGATTCGAACCCCCGTTGGGTGTTACCCCAAAGCGGTTTTCAAGACCGCCGCGATAGACCACTCTGCCACCCCTCCGGATCCAAATTTATTTGGCAGGGCGGGAGGGACTCGAACCCCCAACCGACGGTTTTGGAGACCGCTACTCTACCAATTGAGCTACCGCCCTACGCGCCGGCAAGAGGTCAATGTTTTTATTCGTTTTGTTTTAGAGACGAAAACAGGAGCCGGGTTCCACACCCGACTCCCATTTGCGTTTTCAATCAGTTTAAGCTACAACATCGCTGACACGGCCGGCACCAATGGTGCGGCCACCTTCGCGGATGGCGAAACGCTGGCCTTTTTCCATGGCCACCGGCGCGATCAGTTCAATCTCCACCGATACGTTGTCACCCGGCATCACCATTTCCACGCCCGTCGGCAGGGTCACGTTGCCCGTGACGTCCGAGGTGCGGAAATAAAATTGCGGACGATACTTGTTGAAGAACGGCGTATGACGGCCACCTTCTTCCTTGGTGAGCACGTAAACTTCCGCCTTGAACTTGGTGTGCGGAGTAATGCTGCCGGGTTTGGCCAGCACCATGCCGCGTTCCACTTCGTCTTTCTTCGTGCCGCGCAGCAGCACGCCAACGTTGTCGCCGGCGGTCGCCTTGTCGAGCAGCTTGCGGAACATTTCAATGTCGGTCGCCGTCGTCTTGCGGGTATCGCGGATGCCGACGATTTCAACTTCAGACATCTTGTTGAGTTCACCGCGTTCCACACGGCCGGTCACCACGGTGCCACGACCTTCAATGTTGAACACGTCTTCGATGCACATCAGGAACGGCTTGTCGACTTCGCGGGTCGGCAGCGGGATGAAAGAATCCACTGCAGCCAACAGGTCGGCAATCGCCTTCTCACCTTCCGGCGTTCCGGCCATGGCGGCGGTAGCGCTGCCACGAATGATCGGCGTATTGTCGCCGGGGAATTGATACTTGGTGAGCAGGTCGCGAATTTCCATTTCGACGAGGTCCAGCAATTCCGGATCGTCA
>CAZYGO010000374.1:0-2759 GCA_964647455.1 uncultured Rhizobium sp. | reverse complement strand
CGCTCGGCACGCAAATCGGTCCCCCGGACCGATTTGACCGGCCAAGAGGCCGGTCGTGCCTCTCAATGAATCGTCCGCTTCCAGCGCTGGCTGGCGCGTTCGCGGGCCGACAGGGTGCCGCGTTTTTCGCCCTTGGCCATCAGCGCCGCCGGCAGTTCCTCATAGAAGCGCCGCGCGATCACCCCGATGCGCCGCGCCCGCATTTCCTCGGCTTCCTCGCGGCTGGCATAGGCCTCAGCCTCAAACAGATAATGGGTGGCGAGGCCGACCTTGATTTCCTGCACCTCCTCCACCTGCTCGGCCGCGACGTCGAGGGCATGGCGGATATGGGCGGTCGGATCCTGCTTGTCCTGCTCCTGCTGGATGATGCGCTTGACGTTCTCCTCGTCGAAGCGGCGGAAGCGCGGCCAGACATAGCGATAGAGCAGGAGCCCGATCAGGATCAGCCCGGCCATTTCATAGACGTTGGTCATGCCTGCCTCCCGTGTCCCTTGCCGAGATAGGCCTCGGTCTGCATTTCGACAAGGCGCGAGGCCGTGCGGCGGAAAGCCTCCGCCCCGCTGCCCGCCGGATAAAGCCCGTCCGGCGGGGCCGCCGCCGTTACGACCAGCTTCACTCCTTCGTCATACAGCGTGTCGATCAACAGGGTGAAGCGCCGCGCCTCGTTGCGCTTGCCTTCGTCCATTACCGGAATGTGATCCAGGAAGACCGTGTGGAAATGCCGAGCGATGGCGAGATAGTCGGCCGCGCCCAGCGGCCGGGCGCACAATTCGTCGAAGCAAAAGCGCGCCGCGCCGCGCCCGGTCCGCGCCACCGGCAGGCTGCGCCCCAGGACGGTCAGCGACTGGGGCTTTTCCGGGCCCCCCGCCAGCTTGCGCCAAGCCGCGTCCATCGCCGCGTCGGCTTGCGCGGACAGCGGCGTCAGATAGACCGCCACGTCCTGCAGCCCCTGCAGGCGATAGTCGGTGGGGCCGTTCAGCGCCACCACCTCCATCCGCGCCTTGATCTGCGCGATAAAGGGCAGGAAGAGCTGGCGGTTGAGGCCGCCTTCATACAGCCGCTCCGGCGGGGTGTTGCTGGTCGCCACGATCACCATGCCGGCGCCGAAGAACTGCTCGAACAGCCGCCCCAGGATCATGGCGTCGGCCACGTCGGTGACCTGGAATTCGTCGAAGCAGAGCAGGCGCGCGTCCTTCGCGATCGCGCGCGCCACCGGCGGAATCGGATCGTCCACATCCTGCTGGCGCATGACATGGATGCGGGCATGGATGTCGGTCATGAAGGCGTTGAAATGCAGCCGCTGCTTGCGCGGCTCGGGCGCGTCCTCGAAGAACAGGTCCATCAGCATGGTCTTGCCACGCCCGACATCGCCCAAAAAATAGAGCCCGCGCGGCGCCGCCCGCCTGCCGAACAGCGAAAACCGCCGGGGCCTGAGGGTGCGCCCCAGGCTCTCCAGCTTCGCCGCCGCGTGCGCCTGCGCCGTGTCTGGCTTGAGCGCGCCATCCGCCAGCGCCCGGATATAGGCCGAGGCGGTCATGTCTGCTCCAGCAGGCGGCGCGCCACTTCGGCATGAAGCCGTTCCACCATGCGGCCGCGAAAGGCGATCACGCCGCGCCCGCGATTTTCCGGCCGGTCGAATTCGGCCAGCAGCGCCTGGGCCTCGGCGATTTCCTCGCCGGAGGGCGCGAAGGCGGCGCGCGCGGCCGCGATCTGCGCCGGATGGATCAGGCATTTGCCGTCAAAGCCGAAATCGCGGCCCAGGGCGCAATCGGCGGCAAGGCCCGCGCTGTCGTGAAAGTCGTTATAGCCGGCGTCCAGCGCCAAGCGCCCATGCGCCCGCGCCGCCGTCACCAGCGCAGCCATGGCGTAATGGAGATTGGCGCGGCCGGGCCGTTGGCGCCCGCCCATCGCCTTCAGAAGGTCGTTGGCGCCCAGCACCAGCGCCGATGCCTCCGCCGCGATCTCGGCCAGGCGCAGCACCGCGCCCGGCGTCTCGATCATCGCCCAGAGCGGCGTGCCGGGCTTTAGCAGCCGCGCAGCGGCAAGGTCGGCGGCGCTTTCCACCTTGGGCAGCAGGATGGCGTCGGCGCCGGCCGCCGCTTCAAGATCGGCCACGCCCGCATCGCTGGTGAGTGCGTTGACCCGCAGCGCCGCCAACCGGTCCGCCGGCCTTTGCGCCAGCCAGGCGCGCACGGCCGCGCGGGCCGCAGTCTTCTCGTCCGGCCCCACGGCGTCCTCGAGGTCGAGGATGACGGCGTCGCAATCCAGGGCGCGCGCCTTTTCCAGCGCCCGGGGGTTGCTGCCCGGCACGAACAGGGCGGCGCGGATGCGGGGCGGGCTTATTCGACGCCTTCGACCAGCACGAACTCGCCGTCGCTCACCGACTGGCGGATCTTGCGCGCCTCGGTGTATTCCGGCGAATTGTAGCAGGCCAGCGCCGCTTCCATGGACGGGAATTCGACCACGACATTGCGGGCGCGCGCCGGCCCTTCCAGCACTTCGGTCTTGCCGCCGCGGGCCAGGAACTTGGCGCCATTGCGCTCATAGGCGGGGCGGCCGATCTCGACATACTTCTTGTAGGCTTCGGCGTCGCGGACATCGACGCGGGCGATCCAGTAGCATTTGGGCATTATGAACTCCTCAACAGCTTGCGATTAATGAGCGCTTCGGCGATCTGCACGGCATTGGTCGCCGCGCCCTTGCGCAGATTGTCGGCCACCACCCACAGCGACAGGCCGTTCTCGACCGTCGGATCCTTG
>CAZYGO010000373.1:0-3725 GCA_964647455.1 uncultured Rhizobium sp. | reverse complement strand
GGGAAGGACACGTGAATATTGCTACCGGCGCCGATATCTCCATTCTCGAACTGGCGCGGCTGGTGGCGGAGACGGCGGGCTTCAAGGGTGCGATCCGCACTGACACCGCCAAGCCGGACGGCACCCCTGCCCGCCTGATGTCCACCGAACGGCTCGATGCCCTGGGCTGGAAGCCACGCATCGGCCTGGCCCAAGGCATTGCCGACACCTGGCGATGGTATCTCGAAAACCGTGACCGTCTGCGCGGCGGCGTAACGCATTAACCCCGCGTAATCGGCGTTAACCAGACTTCTGAGGGCTTTGGTAAGGGTGCGGCCGGTAACTTGGCCGTGATTTTAACAAAGGCCTATTAAAGTGCGTGTTCCTCCACCCGGCAGGATTGCCGTCATTGGATTGGGTTATGTGGGCCTGCCGGTGGCAATCGCCTTCGCAGAGAAATTTCCGGGTACCGTCGGCTTCGACATCGACAGTCGCCGCGTTGCCGCCCTGCGCGGTGGCGAGGACTGGACCGGAGAAATTGGCAGCGCCCGCCTCAAGGCGTCGGGCCTGGCGCTGACCAACCAGATCGCGGGCATGAAAGGCTGCGATACCTTCATCGTCTGCGTCCCTACCCCCATCCACAAGGACCGGCGCCCGAACTTGGAGCCCTTGCGCGGCGCCTCGGAAAGCGTCGGCCAGGTGATGCGCAAAGGCGCCCTGGTGATCTATGAATCCACCGTCTATCCCGGCGTCACCGAGGAGTATTGCGGCCCCATCCTGGCCCGCGTTTCGGGCCTGCGGCAGGGCCGCGATTTCAAGCTCGGCTATTCGCCGGAGCGCATCAATCCCGGTGATCGCGAACACAGTTTCGAGCGCATCAGGAAGGTGGTCGCGGGAGAGGACGAAAAGACCACGGCCCGCGTTTCCGACCTCTACGGCGCGGTGGTGACGGCGGGCGTCTTCCCCGCCACCTCGATCAAGGTGGCAGAGGCCGCCAAGGCGCTGGAAAACACCCAGCGCGACTTGAACATCGCCTTGATGAACGAGATGGCGATCATCTGCGACCGGCTGGGCATCCGCACCCGCGATGTGCTGGACGCGGCCGGCACCAAATGGAATTTCCTGAAATTCTCGCCCGGCCTGGTCGGCGGCCACTGCATCGGCGTTGATCCCTACTACCTCACCAGCAAGGCGCAGGAACTGGGCTATATGCCCCAGGTGATCCTAGCGGGAAGACGCATCAACGATTCCATGGGCCATATCGTGGCGCGGCGGCTGGTGCGCTTTCTTGCCAGCGGCAACCATGCCATCAAGCGGGCCCCGGTGGGCGTGCTGGGCTTGACCTTCAAGGAAAACGTGCCCGACACCCGCAACAGCCGGGTGCCTGACATCCTGACCGAGTTGAAGGATTTCGGCATCAACGCCATCGCCCATGATCCGCTCGCCGATCCGAAGGAATTCGAGCATGAATACGGCATCGTCATGTCGAAGCTGGGCGATTTCAAGGGACTCGACGCGCTGGTGCTGGCGGTGCCACACAAGGCCTATCTCACCAGGCCTGAAAAGCTATTCGCCATGTTGCGCGACGGAGGCATTCTGATAGACATCAAATCGGCCATTGACCCGGAACGCGTCCCCGGCAATCTTCGCTACTGGTCACTCTAAGAGATCCCATGGCGACTATCCTGGTCACCGGCGCCGCCGGCTTTATCGGCTCCAGCGTGTCCCACGCGTTGCTGGCGCGGGGCGACCGGGTGGTCGGCATCGACAACCTCAACGACTATTACGATGTGAGCTTGAAGGAGGCGCGGCTGGCGCGTTTGTCGCCGCAGCCAGGTTTCAGCTTCCGCAAGCTCGATATTTCCGACCGCGACGGCGTCCTGGGGCTGGCAACGGACTTCCCCGCCATCGATGGCATCGTGCACCTGGCCGCCCAGGCCGGCGTGCGCTACTCGCTGATCGATCCTTACGCCTATATCACCAGCAATGTCATGGGCCAGGTGGTGATGCTGGAGCTGGCCCGCAGGCTAAAAAGCCTGAAGCATTTCGTCTACGCCAGCTCCTCTTCCGTCTATGGCGGCAATACCAAGACGCCCTTCGCCGTCGAGGATCCGGTGGACAGGCCAATCTCGCTCTATGCCGCCACCAAGCGCACTGACGAGCTTTTCGGCTATACCTATGCTCATCTCTTCGGCATTCCCATGACGGGCCTGCGCTTCTTCACGGTTTACGGCCCCTGGGGCCGGCCGGACATGGCCGCCTTCCTCTTCACCAAAGCCATCGTTGCCGGCGAGCCGATCAAAGTTTTCAACCATGGCGAAATGTGGCGCGACTTCACCTATATCGACGATATCGTGAACGGGGTGGTGCGGGCACTCGACCGCCCTGCAACCGGGACACCGCCCTGCAAGGTCTATAATCTTGGCAACAACAGGATCGAGAAGCTGACCGACTATATCGCGGCCATCGAGCAGGCGTTGCAGCGAAAAGCGGTGATGCATTTCGAGGCATTGCAGCCCGGGGACGTTCCCAAGACCAGCGCCGATATCGAGGCCAGCCGCCGCGAGCTGGGCTTCGAGCCTACGACGCCGATTAGTGTCGGCATTCCCAAATTCGTCGATTGGTACAAGGGCTATTACGGCGTTTGACGCAGCCACCCCAGTGCTAGCAGCGAACGAAGAATAGTCGAGGAATCGGAAGAAAGCGGCATCTGACCGTCTGCTAGCGCCTGAAGCAGCGCCGCGATTGAGAGTAACTCGATTTGCATCTCTTCGAGGTCGCCGGAACAAGGTTCGGCAACCTTTTGGCAATCGCGGGCGAGGTAAATATGATGGCGGCCACCACCAGCATTGGCGTGTGTTATTATTTCGCCCAAGCTATTCCAGTTATCACTGATATAGCCTGTTTCCTCCAACAGTTCGCGCTTGGCTGCCTGTAATGGAGCCTCCCTTATCTCGCAACCACCCGCAGGCAATGTCAGCACAATGCGGGCCGCTCCGTGCTTATACTGCCGTTCGCAGATTACCACGCCATCCCGCGTAATGGCGAAAATGCAGACAGCCGGCTGGGTGGAGAAGCGCATATAATCGGCGACTTCACGACCGTTCGGTAGGAGGACCCGCTGACGCCAGACTGTCAGGCGCGCGTCCAGGCGTAGCAATTCATCCTCTTCCAACACACGCCAATGCGCCGACGAGATGTCAGACATAGCCACGGTTTCTTAGCCAGTCGACAATAGCTTGGGCATGATGCTCCGGCTCGGCTTGCACCGTATGGACGACCAGTTCCGGCTTTTCCGGCGTCTCATAGGGGCTGGAGATACCAGTGAAGTTCTTGATCGCGCCCGACTTCGCCTTCTCATAAAGTCCCTTGGGATCACGCTGCATGCAGACCTCCAGCGGCGTGTCGATGAAGACCTCGACGAACTCGCCCGCCCCCACCAGATCGCGCACCATACGGCGCTCGGAACGGAAAGGCGAGATGAAGGCGGTGAGCACGATAGTACCGCAATCCAAAAATAGCTTGGCCACCTCGCCGACGCGGCGGATGTTTTCCACCCGGTCGGCATCAGTGAAACCTAGGTCCTTGTTCAGTCCATGGCGGACATTGTCGCCGTCCAGCAGATAGGTGTGCTTGCCCTCGGCGGCCAGCTTCTTTTCCACCAGATTGGCGATAGTGGACTTGCCCGAGCCTGACAGGCCGGTGAACCACAGAATTACCGGCTTCTGTCCCTTCTGCGCAGCACG
>CAZYGO010000372.1:0-5329 GCA_964647455.1 uncultured Rhizobium sp. | reverse complement strand
TTATGCGGCATATCCTTGTCTTCCTGTTGCCGGCGTTCCTGGCGCTGCCGGCGCTGGCCCAGGACAACCGGGAGATCTGCAGCCAGAGCGGCGACCGCGCCGTGGCGATGGCCGCCTGCAGCGCCGTGATCGCCGACAACGGCCTGCGCGACAGCCAGCGCCTGAAGGCCTATCTGCGCCGGGGTGCCCTGAGGCTGGGCAACGATGCGACCGGCGCTCGCGCGGATTTCGACGCCGCCATCGCCCTGGATTCGGACAGCGGCGCGGCCTGGCTGGGCCGGGCGGCCGCGGAAGCGGCCGGCGGCCAGGCCGAGCAGGCGCTGGCCGATTTCGCCCGGGCGGAAAAGCTGCGGCCGGACGATCCGGCGCTGCATGCGGACCGCGCCCAGCTCTATCTGCAGCAGCATCGCTATGCCGAGGCGGCCGCCGACGCGGATTTCGAACGCTATCCGATGGGCATGGGCAATACCTTCCTCAACCTGCGCTGCCGCGCCCGCGCCTATGGCGGCTTCGAACTCGACAAGGGACGCCTGGCCTGCGACCAGGCGCTCTGGCTCCAGGCGGGTGCGCCCGTCCTTCTGGAAGCGCGCGGCATCATCGCCCTCAAGCAGAAACGCTTTGCCGCCGCGCTGACCGATTTTGCCACCCTGACCCGAACCCAGCCCCAGTCCGCGCGCGGCTGGTACGGCAAGGCCCTGGCCGAAACCGGACTTGGGAGCGGCGACGCCGAGGCGGATTTCGCCCAGGCCCGGCGCATCAATCCCAAGGTCAGCGAGATTTTCGCCGGTCTCGGCCTGCCGCCGGGATGAGCTATTCCGCCACCAGGCGGAAAAAGGCCATCGCGCCGTGCGGGGCGCCGCCATAGGGCGCGGCCAGGGACGCCGGCGCGAAATCGAAGGCATAAAGCCCGCCCAGGCCCAGCTTGAGGTGGTCGGCCAGCCGCCAGTCATGAATTGCGCCGGCGCTGACTTCGCCCGCCCGCTTCACGCCCGGCTCGGGCACCAGCTCGTCGCTGCCGATGGTTTCGGCGCGCGCGAACAGGGTCCAGGCGCCATCGGGCTTGTATTCGGCTTCCAGCAGGAAGGCGCTTTCGTCGGTGCCGTCGGACAGATGCTTGTTGCCGATCGCCAGGGTCGCCGCCAGCGAACCGAAATCGAAACGGTCGAACCAGGTGGCGCTGGCGGTGAGGCGGCGTTCATTGACCAGGGGATCGAGCGCCTCTGGGCTCTTCAGCCATCCCGCCGAGAGCTGCAGCGACCAGTTGGGGTCGGGATTGTAGCTGAGCCGCGCCGCGGTGGAATCGAAACGGGCGCTTTCGATATCGAACCGCTTTTGGTCAGGCTCGCGGCCGGTGAATTGCGAAAGCTCCAGCTTCCAGCCGTCATGGACAAGACCCGCGGTCAGCACGCCGAAGGTGACATGGGTGGAATCCAGCCAGTGATGCGCCAGCGGCGTCATCGGATTGTCCAGGGCCGAGACCCGGTGCATGTAGGCGGCTGGCCCCAGCGCCGGCTCGCCCGGATAGCCGGCATAGAGGAACACGCTGTCGGCCTCCGACAGTTTCTGGCTGTAGCTGGCGGCCAGCTCCATGAACAGGTCGTGCGGATGCTGGCGGTCCACCAGATGGGTGACGCCGTCGGCGGTCTCGCCGCTGGCAAGCAGCAGCGGATAGCCGCGCCGGCCCATCAGGGGGTCGAGGCTGACCATGGCCTTCAGCCCCAGCGTGCCGCCGCCGCCCGTTTCGGTGCTGGCCATCGCCATCAGCATGGAGGAGGAAAAGACGCTGGTGTCACCGCGCGGGCCGCTCTGGCTGTCGGCCACGCCCAGCACCCGGCCATGCAGCATCGTCATCCAGCCGGGCGCCGCATCCAGATGGATGGCGTCATGCGGCGCGGTCTGTGGCTGCCAGCTGGTTCCCGACGCCTCGCGGCTCATGGGATAGCCGCCGAAAAGGCCATGCATGTCCATGCCCGCCATGTCCATTCCGGCCATGTCGTGATCCATCGCCATGCCGGGCATGGCCATGTGATCCATATGATCCTGCGCGGCGGCGGGCGCGGCGGCCAGCAGCAGGGGCGTCAGCAAAAGGAATTTCCGCACATTCATGCGCCGCTTGTAGGCGAGGACCGCCACCGCGCGCAATCGGGGAACATCCGGCCGCGGCACCGCGTTCCCAAAGGAAAGCCGGGAACCCCTGCCATGTCCCATGCGCGCTTCGGCCTGATGATCGCGGTTTCAACCCTGGCGATGTACGGGCTGATGTATCTCAACACCGATGCCTGGGACCATGTCTGGTTCAGCCAGACCCGCGCCTGGATGGCGCTGCTGATGGGCGCGGCGATGGCGGTGCTGATGCTGGGCTTCATGTGGGGAATGCACGAGAACCGCCGTGCCAGCCTGCTGATCCTGCTCGCCGCCGCCGCCACCTTCGCGCTGTCGCTATGGCTGGTGCGCAGCCAGGCGACGGTGGACGATGTCAGCTACATGAAGGCGATGATTCCGCACCATTCCATCGCGGTGCTGACCAGCAGCCGCGCCCATATCCGCGACCCGCGGGTGCGCCGGCTGGCCGACGGCATCCTCGCCACCCAGCTGCGCGAGATCGCGCAGATGAAGGCGCTGGTGGCGGAGCTGGAACGGCGGCCGCCGACCGGCCCGGAACTGGCACCGGTCACCCGCCGCTGAAAAGAAAAGGCCGGAGCGGCTTGCGCCGTCCGGCCTTTCTTTCTGGCGATGAAGGAAACTTAGATGGCTTCCTTCAGGTCCTTGGCGGCGCGGAACGCGACCTTCTTGGACGCCTTGATCTTGATCGCCTCGCCGGTGGCGGGATTGCGGCCCATGCGGGCGGCGCGCTTGCGCACGACGAGGATGCCCAGACCATTGAGGCGGATGCGGGCACCCTTCTTGAGGTGCTTGGTGATCAGGCCGATGGCATCTTCCAGGAGGGCGTTGGCGCTCTTCTGGGAGATTTCATGCTTCTCGGCCAGGGCGCTGGCGAGCTGGCGGGTGGAGATGGTTTCGACTTTGGCTTTGGCGGTGGCCATGGGGTGTTTCCCTCTCAAACGAATCAACGATAAGCCTTATTTTACGGCATTTCCGGCATGTGCAAGCGCGGTAAAACGAAAAAAGCCCCGAAAATCGGGGCTTTTTTGCACTTATTCGCGGAAATCCCGATTTTTCGGGCTTTTCGGAGGCTTCAGGCCGCCGCTTCCGGGCCGGCATTCTCGGTGCGCTCGCTGATGCGGGCGGATTTGCCGGTACGGCCGCGCAGGTAATAGAGCTTGGCGCGGCGCACCTTGCCCTTGCGCACCACCACCACCGAATCCACCAGCGGCGAATAAAGCGGGAAGACGCGCTCCACGCCCTCGCCATAGGAAAGCTTGCGCACGGTGAAGGCCTCGTTGAGCCCGGAGCCCTGGCGGGCGATGCAGACGCCTTCAAAGGCCTGGATGCGCTCGCGGGTCTTGTTCTGCTTGGTCTTCTCGTCGAAGGTCACGTCCACCACCTTGACGTTCACCTTGAGGGTGTCGCCGGGGCGGAAGTCGGGCATCGCCTTCTTCTGCTCCTTGAGGGCGGCCATCTGCTCGGCTTCGAGGGTCTGCAGCAGGTTCATTGTCTTGGTCTTTCGGCGGAAATTGAGCGGCGGCGTATAGCGGATTAGGGCCGCCATTCCTAGGGCTTTCGCCCCTTTTCGTAAGCGGCCCAGAGGTCGGGGCGCCGCAGCTTGGTAAGCCGTTCCGCCTCGGCCTGCCTCCAGCGGGATATTTCCTTGTGATTTCCGCCACTTAACACCTCCGGGATGGGGCGGCCCTCAAAGTCCTGGGGGCGGGTATAGTGCGGGTATTCCAGAAGCCCGGAACTGAAGCTTTCCTCGGTGGTGGAGGCGGCATCGCCCAAGACGCCCGGCAGCAGCCGCACGGCAGCCTCCACCAGGGCCATGGCGGCGATCTCGCCTCCGGCGAGGACGAAGTCCCCCAGGCTGATCTCCTCGACCTGGCGGGCGTCCAGCACCCGCTGGTCCAGGCCTTCGAAGCGGCCGCAGAGCAGAATGGCTCCGGGACCTTCGGCCAGGGCGCGAACGCGTGCCTGGGTGAGCGGCGCCCCGCGCGGGGAAAGATAGATCAGAGGGCGGCCGGCACGATCCACCGCATCGATGGCGGCGGCGGCGACATCGGCCCGCATCACCATGCCCGGCCCGCCGCCCGCCGGCGTATCATCGACGGTGCGGTGCTTGCCGAGGCCATGATCACGAATGTCGCGCGCCTCGAGCGACCAGAGATTGTTCGCCAGCGCCTTGCCCAGCAGCGAGATGCCCAACGGCCCGGGAAACATCTCCGGGAACAAGGTCAGGACCGTGGCAGACCAGCCGGTCATTATTCGACTCCCGGATGGGGCCCGCCGGCCTCGTCCTCTTCCGGCACCGCGATGGTCACGCGCCCGCCCGGAATGTCGATCACCGGCACGGTCAGCTTCGTAAAGGCCAGCAGCACTTCGTCGCCGTCCGCGCGATGGATGGCGATGACGTCGCCGGCGCCGAAATTGTGGATGGCGGCGACCTTGCCCACCAGCCGTCCCTCATGATCGAAGGCGTCCAGCCCGATCAGGTCGGCTTGGTATAATTCATCCTCGCCGGTCGCGGGCAAGGCATTGCGGGCGACGAAAAGCTCGACACCCTTCAGCGCCTCGGCGGCGTTGCGGTCGGTAATGCCCCTGAACGCAATCGCCGCCTCGCCGGGCTTTGTCACCCGGAAGGTGGCGATCTCGTAGGTCCTGCCGCTTGCGTCATGCAGCACGCCATAGGCGCGCAATGCTTCGGGCGCCTCGGTGAAGGTCTTCACCTTCACCTCGCCCTTCAGCCCCTGCGCGCCGATCACGGCGGCGAGAAGGACATCAGCCGGCATAAGACACCCCTACATTGTCATTCCCGGCCGAGCAAAGGCGCGCTGCGCCTTTGCGAGGGGAAGGGAACCCAGGCTGCATCAGCCTGCTTGGTGTAGCCAGCCTGGGTCCCCTTCCCTCGCGCTCACTGTCGTTCGCGCTCGCCGGGGATGACATGATGTTAGGCTTCGGCGGCGGCTTCCGCGGCCTTGGCGGCGGCGGCGGCGCGCTCCTGCGCCTTCTTCTTCGGCTGGGCCTTGTTGGGATTGTTGTGGACGCGCTTCTTGGTCACGCCGGCATCGGCCAACCACTTGTTGACGCGGTCCGTGGCGACGGCGCCCTTGGCGACCCAGGCCTTGGCCTTTTCCAGATCGAGCTTGACGCGGTCGGCATGATCCGACGGCAGCAGCGGATTGTAGAAGCCGATCTTCTCGATGAAGCGGCCGTCGCG
>CAZYGO010000371.1:0-10627 GCA_964647455.1 uncultured Rhizobium sp. | reverse complement strand
CGGCGGGACGGCCGGTCACCAATCAGCCCGCAGATTTATGCTGCAGCGCAAAATAATGCTTGTCAACGCGCTCCGGACCCGGAAGACTTGGATTTATGGCGGAAACGGTCCTGACGATTTCGAGCAAGAATTATTCGTCCTGGTCGCTGCGGGGCTGGCTGCTGTGCCGCATGGCCGGTCTGGATTTCCGCGAAGAGCTGCTGTCGGGCGACGATCCCAGTGCCAGGGCCGAGCTGTTGCTGCTGTCCCCGTCCTTCCTGGTGCCCTGCCTTTACCACAACGGCCTGAAGATCTGGGACACGCTGGCGATCGCCGAATATCTCAACGAGGTCTTTCCCCGGGCTGGCCTTCTGCCCGGCGGGATGGGCGCGCGGACGAAATGCCGCGCCGTCTCCGGTGAGATGCATTCGGGATTCGCCAACCTGCGTTCGGCGCTGCCGATGAACCTGAAGGCCAGCTATCCGGGCTTCAAGGTCTGGGCCGGGGCCCAGGCCGATATCGACCGAGTCACCGCCATCTGGCGCGAATGCTTGAACGAATTTGGCGGGCCATATCTTTTCGGCGCAACCCCGACCCTGGCCGACGCCATGTATGCGCCGGTGACGACGCGCTTCCAGACCTATGACGTCAGACTGGACCGCGCCTGCCAGGATTACTGCGAGACCATTCTGGGCCTGCCCGACATGCTGGAATGGATCGAGGCGGCCAAGAGCGAGCAGGTCGCGCTGGAAGAATTGGAAGCGGAATTCTAGGAAGCAGTCGCGTCGGCTTGCTTTTCAGCCGGACGAAATCGCTGATGCTCATCTGGCCCTTGAGTTGCGACTGATTGTTAATATCGCTCTGGGGGAGGAACTCGCCAGGCCGTCCCGAATTGATACAATTCACGGGAAACCCGCCGGAGCACCACCATGCGAAATTCCGCCCTGACGACAGGCCTGGCGCTCGCCACCCTGGTGATCGTGGCCGCCAGCGCCAGCGCAGGCGAACGCTATGGCCGTGAGGCAGCGCCTCCCGCCCCGGGGGCCGCCCGCTACTATGGTCCGGTCAACAATTACTATGGTCCCGTCACCGTCTATTCGGCACCCGGCACCACCAGCTATCCGGCCTATCCGTCCAATGGCGCATCGTATGGCTATGGCTACGCCACCGCGCCGGAGTGCGACGCCAACTGCTACGGCGCTGGTTACGACTGGTCGCACGGCTATGGTTATGGTTACGGCTATGGTGGCGGCTACTACGCCTATCCGGCCTATGGCTATGGCGGAAGCTACGGCTATCCGTCGTCGCAACGGCTCGATCCCTGGGCCGGCTACAATTGGGGCTATGGCAACGGCTACTGGTAGCCGCTAGGCCTCGGCGCTTTCCGCCGCCAGCTTCTGGACCGCGACATAATCGGTCTTGCCGGTGCCCAATACGGGAATGGCCTGCACGATCAGAACCCGCCGCGGCACCGCCAGTTCGGAAACGCCATGATGCTGCGCCCAGGCCAGCAGGCTGGGCCGCGTCGCTTCCGCCGCATCGGTCACCAGCACGATCTGCTCGCCCTTGCGCGGATCGGGCACCGATACCGCGGCATGTGCCTGGCCGGGCCAAAGAGCGGCGGCGACATTCTCGACCACCGCCAGCGACACGGTCTCGCCGCCGATCTTGGCGAAGCGCTTGAGGCGGCCGCGGATGGCGATAAAGCCTTCCTCGTCAATGCTGGCGACATCGCCGGTATCGTGCCAGCCGCCCTCCGGCGGCACGATCTCGCCGGGCGCTTCCGGCAGGATATAGCCCAGCATCACATTGGGTCCGCGCACCTTCAGCCGCCCGGCGTCGGGGATGCCGTCCACCGGTTCCAACCTCGCTTCCATCGCCGCCATCAGCCGTCCCACCGTGCCCGGATGGTTGGCCTCCGCCTGGTTGGCCGCCACCACGGGCGAGGCTTCGGTGACGCCATAGCCTTCCAGGATCTGGATTCCGTACTTCTGGCGCACAAAGGCGCGGGTCTCGTCCCGCACCCGTTCGGCGCCGCAGACAGCCAGCCGCACCGTATTGAGTTCGTCGCCTTCGCCGGCGCGTGCATACTGCGCAATGAAGGTGTCGGTGGTGATCAGGATGGTGACGCCATGCGCCTTGATGCGCTTCACGATCTCCTTGGGTTGCAGCGGCGTCGGATGGCTCACCACCTTCACGCCGGCGATCAGCGGCAGGAAAGTCCCCACCGAAAGCCCGAAGCAGTGAAAGACGGGCAGGGGGTTGAGCACCACGTCATCGCGCGGCGAAAGCTCGATATGCGCCCGCACCTGCGCCACATTGGAAAGGATGTTGGCATGGGAGAGCGCGACCCCCTTGGGGGCACCTTCGGTGCCGGAGGTGAAGAGGATGACGGCTGGGGTGTCCGGGGCCGGACGCGACGTCACCAGCGAGGGCATCAGGCTGCCCGCGGCGGCGGCGGCCTTGTCCAGCAGCGTCAGGTCCTGGCGCACATCTTCAAGATAGACCAGGCGCGCCGCGCGGCTCAACGTTTCCGCGAGCTCCTCCCGCTTGGCCAGCTTGAGGAAGCGGCGGGCGGTGACGATGCGCGTCACCCGCGCCGTCTTCAGCGCGCTGAGGATGTTGGCGGCGCCGCTGGTGAAATTGATCATGGTCGGCACCCGGCCATAGGCCGAGATGGCGAAGACCGCCACGGTTGCCGCGGCACCGGACGGCAGCATGACGCCGACATTCTCGCCTTGCCGGGTGCCGCGTTTAAGGGCGCGGCCAAGCGCCAGCGCTCCCTTCACCAGCGTATCGTAATTCAGCACCCGCTCGTCGGCGTCCACCAGGACGGGGGTGGCGCCGCCATGGACGCGGCGCGCCTCGATCAGCGCCTCGAACAGCGAACGCTGCGACGCGTGCGGATCATAAGGCACGCGGGATGCACTGGCGGGAATCATGGGACGATCCGGCGGTGTCGCCGGACGCTAACGCGCGGCAAAGACCTTCGCCACCTCAGGATGCGCGGAAATGGCCGATCCAGCTCTGGAAGTCGCGGACCAGCTTCTCGCGTTCGTCGCCGGCCTGGCGGAATAGGCCGGCCAGCTGGCGTCGCACCGGCATGGCCTGGTCCCAGAGCTTTTCGGCCTGTGGCCCGACCGCCTTCTGCAGCGGCTTGAGCACTTCCCGCTCCAGCCGCTTCGGGCCCAGGATGGCGACGGCCAGCGCCGCCAGGCCGACGGTGCCGAGCGCGACATACGCCGCCTTGGCCGGCTTGCTGGTGGCGGCGCGGCGCAGGCTGGTGGCCAGGCTTTGCTTCGGCTTGGGATGATGGACGCGCTCCACGGCCTTGGAGCGGCGGTGAACGGGGCGACGGGATGCCATGGAACCCTCCGGAATGCAGCTTTTGCAACGCAGGGGGCTCGGCCCGGGTTCCTGAAAAAGGCGGTTTTCCGGGGAGCCTTGGGCTATATGTGGGGTATGGTCACCGTCATCGACAAGGTCTCCCCGAAAGAATCCCGCCCGGGCGAATCCGGGCCCCGGCACCCGGAAAAAGCCCACCGGCCGGATAGCGCCGTATTGCGCAAGCCGGACTGGATCCGGGTCAAGGCCCCGGTCAGCCGGGAATATGCCGCCACCCGCGATGTGGTGCGGGCCAATGGGCTGCACACCGTCTGCGAGGAGGCGGCCTGTCCCAATATCGGCGAGTGCTGGACCAAGGCGCACGCCACCATGATGATCATGGGCGATACCTGCACCCGTGCCTGTGCCTTCTGCAACGTCAAGACCGGATTGCCGGCGCCGCTGGATGCCAACGAACCGGCCAACGTCGCCAATGCGGTGAAGACGCTGGGACTGAAGCATGTCGTCATCACCTCGGTGGACCGTGACGACCTCGCCGATGGCGGAGCGAGGCATTTCGCCGATGTCATCACCGCTACCCGCGCCGCCAGTCCCGGAACCAGCATCGAGGTGTTGACGCCGGATTTCCTGCGCAAGGACGGGGCCATAGAGATGGTGATGGCGGCCGGGCCGGATGTCTTCAACCACAATCTCGAAACCGTGCCGCGCCTATACCTGAAGATCCGCCCCGGCGCGCGCTACTTCGCCTCGCTGCGGCTGCTGGAACGGGCCAAGGCGCTTTATCCGGAGGGCTTCACCAAGTCCGGCCTGATGGTCGGCCTCGGAGAAACGCGCGAGGAAATCATGCAGGTGATGGACGACCTGCGTGCCGCCAATGTCGATTTCCTCACCATCGGCCAATATCTGCAGCCGACCCGCAAGCATGCGGCGCTCGATCGTTTCTGGACGCCGGAGGAATTCGCCGGGCTGGAGGCCGTTGCCCGCGCCAAAGGGTTCCTGATGGTGTCGGCCTCGCCCCTGACGCGCTCTTCCTATCATGCCGACAGCGATTTCGCGCAGTTGAAGGCAGCCTGCCAGAGCCGTGCCTGATGCATACGGAAACGCGCCTGGTGCCGTATCCCGCGGAGATGATGTACCGCGTCGTCTCGGAGGTCGAGCGCTATCCGGAATTCCTGCCCTGGGTACTGGGCCTGCGCGTCCGCTCACGCAACGGCAATACCGTCATCGCCGAGATGATGGTGGGTTACAAATCCTTCCGCGAGAAATATACCAGCAAGGTGGTGCTTGATCCGGCAGGGCTGGCCGTGGACGTCACCCAGACCGAAGGGCCATTCCGCAGGCTGGAGAATCACTGGCGCTTTCTCCCCATGGGGCCGGAGCGGTGCGAAATCCGCTTCAGCATCGACTTCGAGTTCCGCAACCGCATCCTGGGGGCGGTGGCAGGCGCCGCCTTCGAAAAGGCCCTGATGCGGATGACGGAAGCCTTCGAGGCCCGCGCGGCGGCGCTTTCCGGGACCGGCGCTTGAGCCTATAGTCTGCCAAAATAACACCGCCTGGGGAGGCTATCGCATGCATGGAAAGCTGCTTGGCGCGGCCGCGTTGTTGGCACTTGCGTGCGCGCCCGCGTCGGCCCGCACTGTCCTGTTCCTGGGCTCCAGCTTCACCTATGGCGCACATTCCGCCGCCCAGCATTATCACCCGGAACTGGTGACCGACCTCAATGGGCCGGACCGCAATGGCGAGACCTATGCCGGCGTGCCCGCCATCTTCAAACAGTTCACCCTGGAAGTCGGCCTCACCGAATACGAGGTCAGCTCCGAACTGGTCGGCGGCAAGGGGCTGGAATACTGGTTCACACCGCCGGCTGCCGGGATACTGGCAAAGATCAACAAGCCCTGGGATGTGGTGGTCATGCATGGCTTTTCGACACTTGACCAGGAACATCCCGGCGACCGCACTCTGCTGCTGTCGTCCTCCAAGCGCATCGCCGACATGTTCCTGAAGGCCAACCCCAATGCGAAATTGTATCTCTTCGCCACCTGGGGCAGGGCGGACCAGGTCTATCCAGACAGCGCCGCGCCGGCCTGGAAAGGCAAGACACCGCAGATCATGGGACGCGATGTGCAGGCTGCCTATGAGCAGGCGGTCAAGGAAGAACCGCGCTATGCCGGCATCGTGCCGGTGGGACTGGCCTGGAACAGGGCGATGGACACTGGTGTCGCCGACGCCAATCCCTATGACGGGCTGGATGCGAACAAGGTCGACCTGTGGGCCTATGACCATTATCACGCCAGCTCCCATGGCTATTACCTGGAAGCATTGATGGATTTCGGCAAGCTCACCGGCCATGATCCGCTGGAACTGCGCGGCAGGGACCGCGTCGCCGAGGCGCTGGGGATATCGCCGCAGCAGGCGCAGGCTTTGATGCAAGTGGCACACGATGCGCTGGCGGGTGCCAAGTGAGGCGGCTGGCCGCCGCCGCCATCCTGCTGCTGGCGGTTTCGCCGGTTCAGGCACGCACCATCCTCTTCATCGGCAACAGTTTCACCTTTGGCGCGAATTCGGCGGTGCATTATTACAAGGCGGACACTGTTACCGATCTCAACGGTCCCGGCGCCAATGGCAAGACGGTTGGCGGCGTACCAGCGATCTTCAAGGCGTTCACCAGGGAGGCGGGCCTCGACTACACTGTCAGCCTGGAAACTGTGGGCGGCAAGGGACTGGACTATCACCTTGCCGAAAAGCGCGCGGTGATTGACAGGCCATGGGACGAGGTGGTGATGCATGGCTACTCCACCCTCGACCAGGCCCACCCCGGCGACCCGGCGCTGCTGGCGTCTTCCACCAGGCAGATTTCCGAGCTGCTGCGCGCCCGAAATGCCAGCGTGAAGCTGCATCTGCTGGCGACCTGGGCGCGTGCCGACCAGATCTATCCCGCCAATGCGCCTGCAGTGTGGAAAGGCAAGCCGGTGCAGCAGATGGGCAAGGATGTCCACGCCGCCTATCTGGCCGCGGCGAAGGGCGCCAATATCGCGGATGTGATCCCGCTGGGTCTGGCCTGGAACCGGGCAATCGATACCGGCGTGGCAGGCGCCGACCCCTATGCCGGTATTCCCGCCGGGAAGATCAATCTGTGGGCCTGGGATTCCTATCACGCCAGCGCTTATGGCTATTACCTGGAGGCGCTGCTGGAATTCGGCCGCATCACCGGCCGCGATCCACTCTCGCTTGGCGATGGCGAGACCGTGGCCGACGATCTTGGCTTCTCGCGGCCGCAGACCCATGCACTGCAGCAAATCGCCCACGACGAACTGGCGGCGCAGGGCGGAAACAATTAGGCTTTCACCAGGAAGTTCAGGGGAGAAACGACATGTATCACGGAAAATTTCTTGCGGCGGCGGCAGCCTTTTCGCTGCTGACGCTGGCCGGTGCCCAGGCGCAGGCGCCACAGCAGGAACAGGATGCCGCCAAGGCGGTGGCCGCCGCGCGCGGCAATGCGCCGATCCTGGCCTGGGCTTCCAAACCGGCCAAGCTGCCGGCGTTCAAGGCGCCCAACAAGCTGGTCTATCGCCTGGCCGACGTGCTGGCGGCACACAAGGGCAAGCAAAGCTGGAAGCAGCGGGTGGTTCTCACGCGCGATTTCGTCGGCAACTGGATTTCCATGGCCCCCGGCGAAAAGACCAAGACCGTCTTCCACGCCGATGACCGCGTCTTCTGGGAAGTGCAGTCGGGCCAGATGCGCGTCACCATCCAGGGCCAGCAGCCTTTCATCGCTTCCAAGCACTTCCTGGTGCAGGTGCCCAAGCGCCTGACCTACAGCATGGAAACGGTAGGCAGCGAGCCGGTGCTCTATTTCATGGTCGAGCCGGCAGGCGAGCCGCCGCAATATCCGATCACCGAAACGCCGACGCCGGTGCCGGGCTTCAAGTATATCCAGGCCACCTATACCGGCCATGGCGATTATGACAACACCAACCGGCCCTATATCGATTTCGAAAAGGAGATCGTGCAGGACGGCAAGAAGACGGGCGTCTGGATCCGCGACGACCACACCTATGTCACCATCCTGCGCTCGCAGAAAGGCGTGCCCACGCCGCCCGATACCGAATGGGGCCACATGCATGCGAACTTCCCGGAGTTCTGGCTGATCGTCGAGGGCAAGCAGGACTTCCTGGTGGAAGGCGAGAAGCTGGTGACGGTGAGCGACGGCGATCTGGTGGCCACCACCGACGGCCGCTGGCATCGCGCCACGGCGGCAGGCGACGGCCCTTCCACCCGCCTGGCCTTCATCCCGCGGCCCGACAACCTGCACTGGTTCCAGCCCGGCGGCGGCGGCGGCAACTAGATCACCGTCGCAAGCAATCGAAGCGCCGCTTCGACCGTTCTGAGCCGCACCTCGTCGCGGCCAGGATCGCCGAAGCGGCGCTCTTCGCTTCGGACTTCTCCCTGCCGCGCGGCAGCGACATGCACCAGGCCTACCGGCTTTTCCGCGCTGCCGCCGCCCGGGCCGGCAATGCCGGTGACCGCAATCGCCACATCGGCGCGGGAATGCGTCAGTGCGCCTTCCGCCATGGCGCGCGCCACCTCGGCCGAAACAGCGCCATGTGTCCTCAGCAATTTTTCTGGCACGCCCAGCAATTCCTGCTTGGCCGTGTTGGAATAGGTGACAAAGCCGCGGTCGAAGACATCGGAGGAGCCGGCGATCTCGGTCAGCAGGCCGGCGATCAATCCGCCGGTACAGCTTTCGGCAGTTGCAATCGTCAGGCCCTTGGCGCGCGCCCTGGCCAGCACCTCCGTCGCCAGCGCGATCAGCTCCGGGCTGAACATCAGATGTGGAGAAAGTAGCGGGCGATAACGACACCGCCCCCCGCCAGCAACCCGGCGATCATGTCGTCGGTCATCACGCCCAGTCCGCCGGCCAGGTTCCTGTCGGCCCAACTTACCGGCCACGGCTTCCAGATATCGAACAGCCGGAAAAGCAGGAAGGCGAGACCGAAGGCGGGGATGGAAACGCCGTTGGGAGGCAGAAGACCACCTAGCGTCAGCATGGCGAAGGAACAGGCCAGCCATTGCCCCGCCAGTTCGTCGATCACGCATTCCTGCGGATCCTGGCGGCCGGTTTCGCGCACATGTTCGGCGCAGGCGAGAATGCCGATCACCAGCACGATGATGCTGGAAGCGAGGATACCCATGCCGCCGCCGCCATGAATGCCGATCAGGATGGCAAGCGGCACGGCCACGGCGCTCATGATCGTGCCGGGCGCCACGTCGAAATAGCCGATGCCGAAGACGGTGGCGACGACAGTGGAGGCGCGGGGCAGCTTCATGGGACCCTCAGAGTTTTATGGTGGCGATGGCCTGGGCGGCGATGCCCTCGCGGCGGCCGGTAAAGCCGAGACCTTCCGTGGTGGTCGCCTTTACGGAAACCCGCGACAGTTCGATTTTCAGTATCTCGGCGATCTTTGCCTTCATGGCGTCGCGATGCGGGCCGACCTTGGGCCGTTCGCAGATCAGGGTGACGTCAACATGGGAGATGATGCCGCCGCGTGTCCGCACCAGCGCGGCGGCATGATCGAGGAACTTCCAGCTCGCCGCGCCCCTCCAGCGTTCGTCGGTCGGCGGGAAATGCATGCCGATATCGCCTTCGCCGATGCAGCCGAGCAGGGCATCGGTGATGGCATGGAGGCCGACATCGGCGTCGGAATGGCCCTCCAGTCCCTGGCTATGCGGCACCTTCAGGCCGCAAAGCCAGATATGATCGCCATCGGTGAATTTGTGCACGTCATAGCCGGTGGCGGTTCTCACATCGCCACCAAGCATGGTTTCCGCCAGGGCGAAATCCTCCTTGCGCGTCACTTTCAGGTTCTTCTCCTCGCCTTCGACCATTGCCACGGTCATGCCTGCCAGTTCCGCCAGCGCGACGTCGTCGGTCACCTGCTCCTGTGCATGTGCGCGGTGCGCCTTCAGGATGCGATCATAGACGAAACCCTGGGGGGTTTGGGCGCGCCAGAGATTGTCGCGGGAGACCAGCGTCCAGCGCCCGTCCGCGCCGCGGCGGCGCAGCGTATCGGACGCCGCCACCATGGGCAGGGCGCCATCGGCGCCGTTTTCCAGCGCCGTCACCACGGCGCCGATCACCTGCGTGGAAACCAGCGGCCGGGCCGCATCGTGGATCAGGACAAAGTCCGGTGACCCTTCCGGACCGAAAAAGCTCGCCAGGGCCTCCAGACCTTTTCGGACCGACTCCTGCCGCGTCGCACCGCCGGTGACGGGCGAGGGCAGGGCCAGCCCCTGGAGCGCCGCGGCAGCCAGGGCTTCCTGGCCAGGGCCGATCACCACCTGCACCGGATAGCCGGCGAACGCGGCGACCGTCCGGCGCAGCATCGGCTGGCCCCCCAGGGATTCATACTGTTTTGGCAGGCTGGTCCCGGCCCGCTCCCCCTTGCCGGCGGCGACGATAAGGACGGCAGTTTTCGGCATTTTTCTCCCCTGGGACCCTGCCTAACATTTGCCGCGCCGCACTGCGATATGTTCTTGCCTCACGCCTTTTTGCCTATAATATCGACACTGAAATACATTGCTTAAGTAATAGGCAAAATAGCGTGATCCGGGTTCTACCCAAATTTCGCAGTGGCTATGCGGAGCCCTTCGGCACCGGCCTGATCGCGGCCTCCTTGCCGATGCCGCTATTGGTGGTGGGGCCGTCGCAGGAAATCGTTTTTGTGAACCCCGCCGCCGAGCAGTTTTTCGACACCGGCGCGGGATTGCTTCTGCGCCAGAACCTTGCCGACCTGCTGCCTTTCGACAGCCCGCTGTTCCAGCTGATCAGCCAGGCCCGCGAGCGCAATTCCTCCGCCGCCGAACGTGATGTCGACCTTTCCACACCGCGCCATGGCGAGCGCCTGGCCGATGTAACGGTGACGCCGCTGCCCGAACCGGAAGGCACGCTGGTCATAACCCTTCAGGAACGCAGCCTGGCCCAGCGCATGGACCGCCAGCTGATGGCGCGCGGCGCGGTGCGCTCGATGCACGGCATGGCGGCCGTACTGGCGCACGAGATCAAGAATCCGCTGGCCGGCATCAGTGGCGCGGCGCAGTTGCTGGAAGAAGCGCTCGAACCGGGTGAACGCGAGATGACCCAGCTGATCATCGCCGAAAGCGACCGCATCCGCGGGCTGATAGACCGCATGGAAAGCTTCGGCGACACGCGCGGCTTCACGCGCCACCCCGTGAACATCCATGAAGTGCTGGACCGGGTACGCAAGGTAGCGGAATCCGGCTTTGCCCGCGGCGTCACCATTCA
>CAZYGO010000370.1:0-3770 GCA_964647455.1 uncultured Rhizobium sp. | reverse complement strand
AATTGCAGACCGGCGATCTCGCCGGGTTTCCCTCGCCGGCCTCGGGCGACGCGGTGCGGCTGCTGGCTGAAGCGCTGGCGATGATGAGCGGCGCGCAGGCGTCGCGGTCCGCGCCCGCCGCCTGGCGGCCGGCGGCGACGCCGCCGCCTGCGGCGCAGAGCGAAACGGGCGCGGCCCCGCAGCGTCTGTTCACCAGCGCCTATTGGTCATGGACGATCGTGCTCGGCCTGTTCTCCGGCCTGCTTTATTTCATCTCCCCCGAAGGCAAGGGCGCCATGACGGGCGACGCCGCCTACAATGTCGGCTTGCTGATCGGCAACACGCTGATGGCGCTGTTCATCTTCGGGTTTGCGCGGTTCCTGATCTATTGGTCGCGCCGCTGGGTGGGAAAGCCGGGCGGGCGCTATTTCACGATCGAATATTGGATTTTGCTCGGTCTGGCCGTCTTGATCGCGCTGATCAACGCATTTTCGCCCGATAATGCCGTGAATGCAGGCTCCGGCTTTGTGGGGCTCACGCACCAGCTCAATTTCGCCTTGCTTGGCATCTTCATGCTGGTTCCGCCGCTGATCGTTCTCGTGAGGGGAATTATCCGCCTCGCACGCGGCAAGCCGCAGGCGGCTTGAGCTTGACGAATCCGGCGCCCCGCCCGGAGGCGCCGCACAGTCTAACGGCCTACACGTGACAGCGGGGCTTCCATCCGGGGCGAAAGCTCATAAATAATTAAGCTGCGGAGACAGGCCCCCGATTCGGGCACTGGACGAGCGAAGGAACCGAAGGGCGAACAGCCAATGGCGGAACGGCGAGACAATGGGGGTCCAGGCGGCGAGACAGGCGTCGTCACGCGGACCCGCGTTCAGACCAAGAAGCCGTCGATGTATCGCGTGCTGATCCTCAATGACGATTACACGCCGATGGAATTCGTCGTGTTCGTGATCGAGCGGTTCTTCAACAAGTCCCGCGAAGAAGCGACGCGCATCATGCTGCATGTGCATCAGCATGGTGTGGGCGTTTGCGGGGTGTTCACGTACGAAGTGGCCGAGACGAAGGTCGCGCAAGTCGTGGATCTCGCGCGGCGGAACGAGCATCCGCTGCAATGCACGATGGAAAAGGAGTAGGCCTTACATGGCGACCTTCTCGCGCACCCTTGAGGCGACGCTACGGCGGGCGATGCAATTGGCGAACGACCATCGCCACGAGTACGTCACGCTGGAACACTTGCTGCTTTCCCTGATCGACGATGAGGACGCCGCCGCCGTGATGACGGCGTGCAAGGTCGATCTCGAAAAGCTGCGGGGCAATCTCGAATCCTATCTCGACGAGGAGCTGGAAAACCTCGTCGTGGACGGCCGCGACGGCGAAGAGCCCCGCCCGACCACGGCGGTCCAGCGCGTGCTCCAGCGCGCGATGCTCCATGTCGACAGCTCCGGCGCGCGCGAAGTGGTCGGCGCGAACGTGCTGGTGGCGCTCTTCTCCGAGCGGGAAAGCCACGCCGCGTTCTTCCTGCAAGAGCAGGACATGACGCGCTACGACGCGGTCAATTACATCTCGCACGGCATGGCCAAGCGCCCCGGCGCTTCCCAGTCGCGCACGCCGCGCGGCGCGGGCGAAGAGGAAGAACGCAATGTGAAGCAGGGCGGCGAGGCGCTCGCGGCCTATTGCGTGAACCTCAACAAGAAGGCCAAGGAAGGCAAAATCGATCCGCTGATCGGCCGCGAAGCCGAAGTGCTGCGCTCGATCCAGATCCTCTGCCGCCGCCAGAAGAACAATCCGCTCCTCGTCGGCGATCCGGGCGTGGGCAAGACGGCCATCGCCGAGGGCCTGGCGCGCAAGATCATCGAGGATCAGGTGCCGGAAGTCCTACAGGACGCGACAATCTTCTCGCTCGATATGGGCGCGCTGCTCGCCGGCACGCGCTATCGCGGCGATTTCGAAGAGCGCCTCAAGAGCGTGATGAAGGAATTGGAGAACCACCCGAAGGCGATCCTGTTCATCGACGAAATCCACACCGTCATCGGCGCCGGCGCGACCAGCGGCGGGGCGATGGATGCGTCCAACCTTTTGAAGCCCGCGCTGCAATCGGGCCATCTGCGCTGCATGGGCTCGACGACCTACAAGGAATATCGCCAGCACTTCGAGAAGGACCGGGCCCTGGCGCGGCGCTTCCAGAAGATCGACGTGAACGAACCCACCGTGCCGGATGCGATCAAGATCCTCATGGGCCTCAAGCCCTATTTCGAGGATTATCACAAGGTGAAGTACACGGATGACGCCATTCAGGCGGCCGTGGAGCTTTCCGCGCGGCACATGTCCGATAAGAAGCTGCCGGATAAGGCGATCGACGTGGTCGATGAATCCGGCGCCTCGATGATGCTTCTGCCGCCCGAACAGCGCAAGGAAGTGATCGACGTCCCCGAGGTCGAGGAAGTGATCGCCCGCATGGCGCGCATTCCCCCGAAATCGGTTTCGGTCAATGACAGCGAGATGCTGCGCAATCTCGATGTCGATCTCAAGCGCGTCGTGTTCGGCCAGGACAAGGCGATCGAAGATGTCGCCGCCGCCATCAAGATGGCGCGGGCGGGATTGCGCGAGCCGAACAAGCCGATCGGCTGCTACCTGTTCGCCGGGCCTACGGGCGTCGGCAAGACGGAAGTGGCGCGCTCTCTGGCGAACATCATGGGCATCGAATTGCTGCGGTTCGATATGTCCGAATATATGGAGCGCCATACGGTCAGCCGCCTGATCGGCGCGCCGCCCGGCTATGTCGGGTTCGACCAGGGCGGGCTTTTGACCGACGGCGTCGATCAGCATCCGCATTGCGTGCTGCTGCTCGATGAAATCGAAAAGGCCCACCCGGACCTGTTCAATATCCTGCTGCAAGTCATGGATCATGGCACGCTGACGGATGCGAACGGCAAGAAGGTCGATTTCCGCAATGTGATCCTGATCATGACGACGAACGCCGGCGCGGCGGACGCCGCGCGCCAAGGCATCGGCTTCGGCCGCGGCACGAAGGCGGAAGAGAACGAAGAAGCGATCAAGCGCCTGTTCACGCCGGAATTCCGCAACCGGCTGGACGCGGTGGTGCGCTTCTCCGGCCTGCCGCCGGAAATCATCCGCTCCGTGGTGCAGAAATTCGTTCTGCAGCTCGAAGCGCAGCTTTCCGAGCGTCACGTCACGATCGAACTCACCGATGCGGCCGCCGATTGGCTCGCCAAGCGCGGCTTCGATGAGGCGTTCGGCGCCCGCCCGCTGCAGCGGATCATTCAGGAGCACGTCAAGAAGCCGATGGCGGACGAACTCCTGTTCGGTACGCTCAAGGATGGCGGCGTCGCCAAGGTCGATATCGACCCGAACGACGACGAAAAGCTGAAATTCGCCTATATCGCCGAACCGAAGGCGAAAGAGCCGGCCCCGCCGAAGAAGGCGCCGGTGAGCTAAGCGAGCGTCGCAAGACAACGAAAGGCCCCGGAGCGATCCGGGGCTTTTTGTTTTTGGCGCGCCGGAAAAGATTAGGACCGCCGGCCTCCTCGCCGGCACGTTCGTGCATGCAACGACCTCGCGAGGCTAGGCGCACCGTTCTTGCCGGCGAAGAGGCCGGCGGTCCTAACCGCGTCGGTCGCTGGCTTTGAAGGCGTTGCGACGCCGAACATTACACGCGCACCACATTTGCATCTTCGTTCGCCGAGGGACACGGCTTGGCCGGAGCGACACATGCAAATATCAAGCGCTGCAACGAGTTTGGGAGCGTCGATGCTCCAGAGGCTGTT
>CAZYGO010000369.1:0-2637 GCA_964647455.1 uncultured Rhizobium sp. | reverse complement strand
CGCGCCATCGCCGCGGCCATCGCCTCCTTTCCCGGCCTGTCGCATCGCATGGAAGCGGTGGGCCGCCTCGGCAATCCCCGCTTTGTCAACGACTCCAAGGCCACCAACGCCGATGCCGCCGCCAAGGCGCTCGCGGTCTATCCCGACATTTTCTGGATTGCCGGCGGCAAGCCCAAGGCCGGCGGCATCGAGAGCCTGGCGCCCTATTTCGACCGCATCCGCCGCGCCTATCTGATCGGCGAGGCCGCGCCCGAATTCGCCCGCACGCTGGACGGCAAGGCGCCTTATGTCGAGGCGGGAACCCTGGAACGCGCCGTCGAACTGGCCGCCGCCGACGCGGAAGGCTCCGCCGCGCCCGCGCCGGTGGTGCTGCTGTCGCCGGCCTGCGCCTCCTACGACCAGTTCAAGGATTTCGAGCAGCGCGGCGATGTCTTCCGCGCCGCCGTGGCAAGGCTCCAGGCAGCGAAGGTGACAGCATGAACCGGGCAGACCGCAGCGGCTTTGCCGCCTGGTGGTTCACGATCGACCGCACCGCCTTTTTCCTGGTCATGGCGCTGATCGCCATCGGCCTGATGCTGGCCTTCGCCGCCAGCCCCGCCATCACCGGTGGGCCGCTGACGGCAGGCGATTTCCGCTATGCCGCCCGCCAGATCACCTTCACCGCCCTTGCCGCCGCCATCCTGATCGGCACGTCGCTGCTATCCCTGAAGCAGGTGAAGATCATGGCGGCCATCGCCTTTGCCGGCGCGCTGGTCGGCTCCTTCCTGGTGCTGTTCGTGGGCGTCGACATACTGGGCGCCCGCCGCGAGATCGATTTCGGCCCGGTCTCGCTGCAGCCGTCGGAATTCCTCAAGCCGGGCTTCGCCATCCTGGCCGCCGCCGTGCTGTCGGACCGCGGGAAGCTGCCGCTGCCCAAGCCGGTCATCACCTTCCTGATCCTGCTGCCCGCCCTGCTGATCCTGATCCGCCAGCCCGATGTCGGCCAGACCGGCCTTCTGCTTTCGCTCTGGGGGGCGATGCTGTTCTTCTGGGGCATGTCCTTTGTCTGGGTCGGCGCCGGCCTGGGCGTGGTCGGCGTGCTCGGCTTCGCCGCCTATGAAATCTTCCCGCATGTGCACCACAGGGTGGAGCAGTTCCTGGATGAGCCCGGCACCGGCTACCAGGCCGGCCTGGCGCTGAAGGCCTTTGCCCATGGGGGCTTTGCCGGCGTCGGCCCCGGCGCGGGCACGGTGAAGTACCGCATTCCCGACGCCCATTCCGACTACATCTTCGCCGTGGCGGGCGAGGAGTTCGGCCTGATCCTGTGCGGCATCATCGCCATCCTGTTCTGCGTCCTGGCGGTGCGGCTGCTGCTGCGCGCCGCCAACGCGCCGCAGCCCTTCTGCCAGCTGGCGGGCGCCGGCCTGGCGCTGGTCACCGCCGTGCAGGCCTTCATCAACATGGGCGTGGCGGTGTCGCTGCTGCCGCCCAAGGGCATGACGCTGCCCTTCATCTCCTATGGCGGCTCCTCCCTCTTCGCCATGGCCTTCACCATGGGGCTGGCGCTGGCGGTGACGCGGCAGCGGCCCAAGGTCGCCATCCGCGCCGACGGCGTGCTGCAATGGGCGCGCGCATGACGGCAGGCACGATCGTCCTGGCGGCGGGCGGCACCGGCGGGCACCTTTTCCCGGCCCAGGCGCTCGCCGGGGTGCTGGGTGCCCGCGGCTGGCGGATCGTGGTGATGACCGATGCCCGCTTCGCCAATTATGCCACCCACTTTCCCGGCGCCCGGATCGACACGGTGCCGTCCTCGCCTCTGTCCTCGCTGCTTGCCCCCTTGCGGATCGCGGCGGGCATTGCCGCCGCCTTCTTCAAGCTGCTGAAGCTGAAGCCCGCCGCCGTGGTCGGGTTCGGCGGCTATCCATCCGTGCCAGTGATGCTGGGCGCGGTGGCCGCGGGCCTGCCCACGGCGGTGATCGAGCAGAACACGGTGATGGGGCGGGCCAACCGGCTGGTGCAGGACCGGGTCGCGCGCGTCGCAGCCGCCTTTCCCATCGCCCGCTTCGCCCCCAAGGACCGCGGCAAGATCGTGCTCACCGGCAATCCGCTGCGGCCGGAGGTGGAAGCGCTCTGGGGCGCGCCCTATGAGGCGCCGTATCCCGCCGGGCCGTTGCGGTTGCTGGTGTTCGGCGGCAGCCAGGGCGCCCGCGCCTTCAGCGAGATCGTGCCCGCCGCGCTGACCCGCCTGCCGCATGACCTTAAGCTGCGGCTCCAGCTGGTGCAGCAGTGCCGCCCCGAAGACCTGGAAGCGGTGAAAACCATCTATGCCAATGCCGAAATCCGGGCCGAGCTGAAAAGCTTCTTCACCGACATGCCCCGGCGCCTGGCCGAAGCCCATCTGGTCATCGCCCGCGCCGGCGCCGGCACCGTCGCCGAGCTGATGGCCGTCGGCCGCCCGGCCATCCTGGTGCCGTACCCCGCCGCCATGGACGACCACCAGACCGACAATGCCGCCCTGCTGTCGCGGGCCGGCGCCGGCTGGCTGGTGGCGCAGAAAAACCTCGATGCGGACGGCCTCTCCCGGATGCTGATTTCACTGCTGCGCGACCCTTCCGATCTTGCGGCCAGGGCCGAAGCAGCCCACAAGCTGGCCATCCC
>CAZYGO010000368.1:0-8750 GCA_964647455.1 uncultured Rhizobium sp. | reverse complement strand
CGGCGAACGCATGGTTCTGCCGATGCGCTGGGGCTTTCCTGAGCCGAAGGACTGGCGGCGGCCGCGTCCCATCCATGCCCGGGCCGAAACCATCGACACCATCCCCGCCTTCGCCGCCGCGTTCCGGGACGGCCAGCGCGGCATCGTGCTGGCCGAAAGCTTCAATGAGGCGCCGGACAGCGGGCAGCAGCATGTCGTCACGCCTGCAGGCCCCATCGGGCTGGCTTTTGTCTGGCGGCGTTTTGCCATCGGCGGCGAGGCGCTGTTCGCCTGCGTCATGGTCACCGTGCCCGCCAACCGCCTGCTTGCCGGGCTGCCTACCGACCGCATGCCGGCGGTGCTGGACGAACAGGATTGGGCGGTATGGCTGGGCGAGGCGCCGGGCGACCCGAAAGCCTGCCTGCGCCCGGTGGAGGATGTGCGCTGGACCATGACGCGGGAGGCGCGGGCGGCATCGGTGCGCCGGGTGCGGCCCACGGTCGCCGATCCGGGCGGGTTGTTCTAGCGGTATGTTCCCGTTATGTTCCTTTTATGCCCGAGCAATTGCCGCTGCCCGGCCTGGCGGCCCGGCCAACTGACCGGCTGTTTTTCGCCCTGCTGCCTGACGCGGCTGCGGTAGCGCAGGCGGCGGCGGTCACCGACACCCTCTACGCCGCCCATGGCCTCAGCGGTCGGCGCCTGGGAACGCGCACCCTGCATGTGACGCTGCATAATGTGGGTGATTTCGCCGGTCTGCCGAACGAGGTGACGGCGCGGGCCTGCGCCGCCGGCGAGGGGGTGCACCATGCCCCGGTGGCGGTGTGTTTCGACCGTGCCGGCAGTTTCATCCGTCGCCATCGCACCTTGCCGCTGGTGCTGCGCGGCGGCGGCCAGGTCATACCGCTCATCGCTTTCCAGCATGCGCTGGGCGAGGCGATGGCGCGCCAGGGCCTGCGTCCGGCGACAGGCGGGTCGTACACGCCGCACATGACGCTGACATATGATCCTCGCTATGTCGAAGCGCGGGCGGTGACGCCGGTGGAATGGACGGCACGGGAATTCGTGCTGGTCCGCAGCCTGCTCGGCAAGGCGCGGCATGAGGTGCTGGGGCGGTGGGCGCTGGCGACGGAGTAGCCCGCGGCGATCAGGCGAACAGTTTCACGTAGTCTTCCGGCTTGAACCCGACCGTGATCCGGCCCTTCTTCTCCAGCACCGGGCGTTTGATCATCGAAGGCTGCGCCAGCATCAGGGCAATGGCCTTCTTTTCCGTCAGGCCCGCCTTGTCGGCGTCGGGCAGCTTCCTGAAGGTGGTGCCGGCGCGGTTGAGCAGTGTCTCCCAACCCACCTGCCTGACCCAGGCTTCCAGCATTGTCCTGTCGATGCCAGCCTTCTTGTAGTCGTGGAAGGCGTATTCGACCTTGCGCTTTTCCAGCCAGGTCCGGGCCTTCTTCACGGTGTCGCAGTTCGGGATACCGTACATCGTGACCATCAATACACCACCACCGAGCGGATGCTTTCTCCTTCATGCATCAGCGTGAAGCCCTTGTTGATCTCCTCAAGGCTGAGCACATGGGTGATCATCGGATCGATGGCGATCTTTCCCTCCATGTACCAGTCCACGATCTTGGGCACATCGGTGCGGCCCTTGGCACCGCCGAAGGCCGATCCTTTCCAGACCCGGCCGGTGACCAGCTGGAACGGCCTTGTGCTGATTTCCCGGCCCGCCTCGGCGACGCCGATGATGATGCTGGTGCCCCAGCCGCGATGGCAGGCTTCCAGCGCCGTGCGCATCACCTGGGTGTTGCCGGTGCAGTCGAAGGTATAATCGGCGCCGCCATCGGTCAGCGCCACCAGATGCGCCACCAGGTCGCCCGGCACCTTCGACGGATTGACGAAGTGGGTCATGCCGAATTTCCGGCCCCATTTCTCCTTGCCGTCATTGATATCCACGCCGACGATCCTGTCCGCGCCGACCAGCCTCAGGCCCTGAATGACGTTGAGGCCAATGCCGCCCAGCCCGAAGACGATGCAGTTGCTGCCCGGCTCCACCTTCGCCGTCTTGGTGTCGGCGCCGATGCCGGTGGTGACGCCGCAGCCGATATAGCAGCTGGTCTGGAAGGGCGCGTCCTGGCGGATCTTCGCCACCGCGATTTCCGGCAGCACGGTGAAGTTGGAGAAGGTGGAGCAGCCCATGTAATGGAAGATGGGCTTGCCCTTGTAGGAGAAGCGCGTGGTGCCGTCAGGCATCAGGCCCTTGCCCTGGGTAGCGCGGATGGCGGTGCAGAGGTTGGTCTTGCCGGAGAGGCAGCTTTTGCACTGGCGGCATTCGGGCGTGTAGAGCGGGATGACATGGTCGCCCGGCTTGACGGAGGTGACGCCGGAGCCGACATCGCGCACGATGCCGGCGCCTTCATGGCCGAGGATGGAGGGAAACAGCCCCTCGCTGTCGAGACCGTCCAGGGTATAGGCATCGGTGTGGCAGATGCCGGTGGCCGCGATTTCCACCAGCACTTCGCCGGTCCTGGGCCCTTCCAAATCCACTTCCACGATTTCCAGGGGCTTTTTCGCTTCGAAGGCGACAGCGGCGCGGCTCTTCATGGCGGGTCCTGCTCAGAGTTGCTTGCGGAGTTCGGCTTCCATCTCCGCAAAGACATTGGACCAGTCGCCCGGCGCCTGCTGGCGGAAAAGACGGGCGCTGGGATACCAGACGCTGTCGCTGCGGTCGAGCAGCCATCGCCATTCCGGCACTTTCTTGGTCGCCAGCCAGAGCGGCCGCGCCGCCGCGCCCGCCAGATGGGCGATCGAGGTGTCGCAGGAAATCACCAGATCGAGGCTTTCCATCACCGCCAGCGTGTCGAGGAATGCGTCCGGGCCATTGTCGAAATCTGCGCCCAGCTGTTCCACCGTCATCCCCGGCGGCAGCATCCTGAGCTGCGCCTCGCCTTCGCCCTTCTGCAGCGAGACCAGACGCACGCCCGGCAGGTGGGCGATCCCTTCCAGCAGGGCCAGGGGAAAGCCGCGCCCCATATCGTTGCCGGGACGCCCGCCGCGCCAGCAGACACCGATCCGCGATCCTTCCACGCCCAGCCGCGCCTTCCAGCGGGCAGCACGTTCGGGATCGGCCTTGAGATAGGGAACATGTCCCGCGGCGTGCGTCGGTGTGGTGCCGAAGGCGAGCGGCAGGCTCATGGTGGCGATGTGGTGATCGAAGGGCGGCAGCTCTTGGTCCATCGCGACTACCTCAGCCACGGGCGGCACCAGGTTTTCGCTGAGCAACCGCACCAGCGGCGGCTGCACCGCCAATATCACGCGGGCGCCGCGCTCCTGTGCCGGCCCGGCATAGCGGACGAACTGGATGGTGTCGCCCAGCGCCATCTCGGCGCGGATCAGCAATGTCTTGCCCGTCAGGTCTTCAGCACCCGACCATTCCGGTCCCGGCAGGCAATCGTCCTTCACCTCGGCGCGGCGCTTGCGCCATTCGAATTCCTTCAGGCCTTCGGCCCAGTCGCCCAGCAGCATGCGGCCTTGCGACCGGTTCCAGTGGCCCGAGACGAATTCGGGCCAGGTCTGCACCACCCGGTCATGCGCCGCCATCGCTTCGGGGAAGCGCAGTAGCTCCTGCAGCGTGTTGGCGCGATTGCTCATGGTGACGAAGAGGCCAGGATTGAGCGCCAGCGCCTTGTCATAGCTTTCCACCGCCTCGGCGAAACGCTCCAGGCTCCACAGGGTGACGCCGCGATTGTGCCAGAAGCCGGCATCGCGCGGCGCCAGACCCACGGCGCGGTCGAAGGCCGCCAGAGCCTCCTCGAAGCGCAGCAATTCGGCCAGGGCCAGCCCCAGCCGGTTGTGAAGGCCCGCATCGGCGGGAAACGATTTGAGCAGGCGCTGCAATTCTTCCAGCGCCTCGGCGGGGCGGGCCAGCGCCATCAGCAACGCGGCGCGGCCATTGCGGGCCGGGACGAAATCCGGCGCCGCTGCCAGCGCCGCGTCGTAATCGGCCAGCGCCTCGGGCCCGCGGCCCAACATCCACAAACTCTCTGCGCGGATCAGGCGCGCCGGCGCGAAACGTGGGGCCTGCGCCAGCGCCATATCGCAACTGGCGACGGCGTCCTCGCCACGGCCCAGCAGCTTCAGCGCGACGGCGCGGTCCACCAGCAGTTCCGGCGGTACGGCGCCGCGCTGGCGGGCCTCGTCGAAGCGCTTCAGCGCATCGGCGGGGCGGTTCCAGTCCAGCAGCAGGCTGGCCTGGCAATAAAGATCGTCCACGCTCGAAGGTACCGCCGCCACGATCTGCCGGGCCAGCATGTCGGCCACAGCGGCCTGGCCGCCCCGGCGCAGATGCTGCACCTGCTCGAACTGCGGCCGCAATCTGGTTGTGGTAAAGGACATGGGCTGCAATCTAGCAGGGCAGGAGACCTATTCCAGTGAGCATTTACGTCGGGATCGGAGGCTGGGTCTTCGACGAATGGCGCGACAATTTCTATCCCGGAGGCCTGCCGCAGAAGCGCGAGCTGGAATATGCCAGCCGCCGCCTTGCCGCCATCGAGATCAACGGCACCTATTACGGCTCGCAGAAGCCGGAGAGCTTCGCCCGCTGGCATGACGAGACCCCGCAGGGCTTCGTCTTCACGCTCAAGGGGCCGCGCTTCGCCACCAATCGCCGCGTGCTGGCAGAGGCGGGCGACTCCGTCAACCGCTTCGTGGAAAGCGGCATTACCCGGCTGGGTGAAAAGCTGGGGCCTATCAACTGGCAGTTCATGGCGACCAAGACCTTCGATGCCGCGGATTTCGAGGCTTTCCTGGCGCTGTTGCCGCGCAGCACCGACGGCTTGGTGCTGCGCCACGCGGTGGAGGTCCGCCATGCGAGTTTCGCAGTGCCGGCATTCGTGGCGCTGTGCCGCAAATACGGCGTGGCCATCGTCGCCGGGTGCGACGCCGAATTTCCCTGCATCGCCGATATCAGCGCCGATTTCGTCTATGTTCGCGCCATGGGTGCGGTGGAAAAGGAGAAAGCCGGTTATTCGAGGGCCGCCATTGTGCGCTGGGCGGCGCGGGCCAGGACCTGGGAAAACGGGGCGGCGCCCGAGGATTTTCCGCTGGTGGCGCAGGTGGCCCCGAAGGAAAAGCGCGATGTCTTTCTTTTCTTCATCGCCGGCGCCAAGGTGCGCAACCCGGCAGCGGCCGAGGCACTGATCGCCGAACTGGGCTAAAAGGGCGCGCAGCCCCAGCTGGTGGCGCGATGCAAGCGTCGGACGCGGCGAATATGTGAATTGTTCTTGTGGTTTTACATCCGCGCAGCCACTAGTCTTAGAGCCGCCAGAGGCGAGGCGCGCATGGCTGTGGGTGATCTGGCAAGCCGCTTGTCTGCGCGCCCATCTGCCGGTTGATTGCCTTCCCCCGCGACCAGCACGCGGCGGTCGAGAAGAGATGGAACAGGAAGCCTATCGCCACGTCCCCTATGACATCGATGTCGAGCAGGCGCTGCTTGGCGCCGTGCTGCAGGACAATCGCGCGCTTGAGCGGGTTTCCGGCAATCTCAAGCCCGAGCATTTCTACGATCCGCTGCATGGACGCATATATGAGACGCTGATCGCCATGGTTGAGCGGGGCGGGGTGGTGGCGACGCCGCTGACGCTGCACGCCACAATGAAGGCCGATCCAGGCGTCATCGAGGTGGGGGGGCAGGCCTATTTCGACGCGCTCAGGGCCGCGGCGCCGGCCATCCCGAATGTCCGCGACTATGCCGCCATCCTGCGAGATCTGGCGGTGCGCCGCAGCCTGATCCGCATCGGCGAGGATATCGTCAACACCGCCTATGAGGCCCCGGGCGAGGGCGGCGCCAAGGCCCAGATCGAGGAAGCGGAGAAGGCGCTCTATGCCGTCGCCGAAACCAACAAGTATGGCGACGGCGCGCTCGACTTCTACCAGGCGATGCAGAAGACGGTGGAGCTGGCCACCAAGGCGCAGGCGCGGGGCGGCCGCATTTCCGGCGTCACCACGGGTTTCATCGAGATCGACAACCTGCTGGGCGGGTTGCAGCCCTCGGACCTGCTGATCCTCGCCGGCCGTCCGGGTATGGGCAAGACGGCGCTTGGCACCAACATGGCCTTTCACGCGGCGCGGCAATATATCCGCGATGTTGAGGCGGGGGCGGAATATCCGTCCGGCGCGCCGGTGCTGTTCTTCAGCCTGGAAATGGCCGCGCAGCAATTGTCCGGCCGTATTCTCTCCGAACAGTGCGAACTCGAAGTCTGGAAGATCCGCAACGGCAAGATGACCGACACGGAATGGGAAAAGTTCGTGCTGACCATGCAGGAACTATCCACCCTGCCGCTTTATATCGACGATACCGGCGGTATTTCCATCGCCCAGATCGCCGCCCGCGCCCGCCGCATGAAGCGCGAGAAGAATATCGGGCTCATCATTATCGACTATCTGCAGCTGGTGGCGCCGTCGCGCAACCATGAGAACCGGGTGCAGGAAATCACCGAGGTCACCAAGGGATTGAAGACCCTGGCCAAGGAGCTGGACATACCCATCCTGGCGCTGTCGCAGCTGTCGCGCGGCGTCGACGCGCGTGACGACAAGCGGCCCGTATTGTCGGATTTGCGCGAATCCGGCTCGATCGAGCAGGACGCGGACGTGGTGATGTTCGTCTATCGCGAGGAATATTATCTGAAATCGCGCGAACCGGAGCCGGGCTCCGCCGACCACGCCAAATGGATGGAGAGGCTGGACCGCGCCACCAACCGCGCCGAGGTGATGGTGGAAAAGCACCGCCACGGCGCGACCCGCAGCATCGACCTGATGTTCGAGGGCCAGTTCACCCGCTTTAGCAACCTGGCGGAAGACCAGACGCGCTGATCACTCCGCCGGGGTGGCCGCAGGCTGCAGCAGGCGGCCGCCCCGGCCGGCTTCCGCCGCCAGCTTCACCAGCCGGCCCCGGCCGCTGAGCAGCAGCAGAAGCTGGCGCGGCACCAGCTTCCATTCCGAGGCGCCACGCACGATTTCGCGCCGGACATAGGCCATGCTGAAACGGCGCAGCGGCCGGCGCGCCGGTTCCAGATCGGATTTCACGCCGACGAAATCGCGCTGCCGCGCCAGGGGCGGTGTCAGCTGCCAGGGCACCAGTTCGGAGAAGACCGGCGAGACGTTGGGGTTGAACAGCAGATGATCCACCGGCAGGGTGAAATGCTCCATCGCCAGCAGGCGCAGGGCGGCGCGGCGCGACAGCAGATAGGCGCCCGCGCCGGTATGGCGCGAGGCGATGCGGCCAAGGCCGAGGCCGCGCGGCGCCGCGGCATGCTGAAGCGGCCTTTCATCGGCCAGCAGCACGCGTTGATTGTCGGGGCCGAAATGTTCCAGCTTGATGAGGTCGATGCCGGGCGGAATCCAGTCCGCGGTTGCCAGAAGGCTGGCGCCGGGGCCGAAGCGGACATCGTCTTCCAGGATCACGGCATGGCTGTCGCCGCTTTGCACCAGCGCTTCCCAGGCGGCGCGATGGGACAGGGCGCAGCATTTCTCATGCCGGGACAGGGCCCCGAACGGGAAAGGGGGCGCGAACCGGGCATTGGTCAGCGCTTCGCTGGCCGGTGATTCGCCATCCAGGGCGGGCAGACGGGTGAGGGAAAGCCGGGCTTTCCGGGCCTCCCCTTCCATGGCGGCAAGGCGGTCGGGGCGCCTATCCAGGTTGATCAGATACAATTTCATGCGAATAGGTTAGCTGTCGCGCCTCTTTGTGGCAAAAGTGGGCCGGGCTACAATAGCTGTGTAATAGGAGCAGGCCGGAGCGTCGAGGGGGATGCGCCGGGCCGCATGGCCGGGAATTCATGAGCATCGAGACCCTGTCCGACGTCCCCCTCTTTGCCGCGCGGCCGTCACGGCAGGCCGCGCCCAAGCGCAAGGCGGCAAGCTGGATCGCCGTCGGCATTGTGCATCTGCTGATCCTCAGCCTGCTCTTGACCTCGCAGCATTTCGAGCTGCTGCTGCGGCCGCATGGCGGCGAGCATGAGGCCATCCTCGATCTCAGCGGTTCGCACGATGAGCCGGCGCCGCAGGTGAAGATGGTGGTACCGCAGGCACCGGTGGGCATACCGCCGGAGGTGACCTTTACCCCCCAGCTGCCGCCGCCGCCCACCGCGATCCAGCCACCGCTGGCGCAGGAGGGCGGGCAGCAGAAAGGCGACCTGCTGGGCGCGCTCGGCCGCGATATCGCCTGCAGTCCCGGCCATTACGAAAACCTCACCGAGTCGCAGCGCTCGCGCTGCGGCCGGGTGCCCTGGCTGGGTGCGATGACGCCAGACGGGACGATCGTGCTGAACCGGCCGGCGACGATCAGCCCCTTCGCGCCGCCGCCGCGGCCCTATGAGATGAGCGGCCAGGACGCGCAGCGTCTGCAGGTCGAGCGTGCGACCACCGATTGCCCGATCAATCTCAACGTGCCTTGCGTCAACAACATCCCTGGCCTGCACCGGTGACGCTGACGGGTTGCATCCAGGTCTGGCCCAAGGCCGTGGCCGCCAACTTCGCCGCGATGCGCGCCCGCGCCGGCGCCGCCGCGGCGGTGGTGAAGGCCGATGCCTATGGCCTGGGCCTTGCCGGGATCGTGCCGGTGCTGCTGGCGGAAAAATGCGACAGCTTTTTTGTGGCGCGGCTGGAGGAAGGCATCGCCCTGCGGGCGCTGGCGCCGCGGGCGCGCATCTTCGTGCTGGATGGGGCGCCCGAGGGCGCCGCCCCGGCGCTCGAGGCCCATCGCCTGGTCCCGGTGCTGG
>CAZYGO010000367.1:0-3370 GCA_964647455.1 uncultured Rhizobium sp. | reverse complement strand
GTTCTGCTGCAGCTTGCCGGCGCCGGCCGAGGCGACGTTGAGGATCTTGCCGCGCAGGGGCAGGATCGCCTGGGTGGCGCGGTCGCGGGCCTGCTTGGCGCTGCCGCCGGCGCTATCGCCCTCGACCAGGAAGATTTCGGTATCCCCGGAGGACCCCTTGCTGCAGTCGGCCAGCTTGCCGGGCAGCCGCAGCTTGCGGGTGGCCGACTGGCGCCGTGTTTCCTTCTCCTGCCGCTTCTTCAGCCGGTCTTCCGCCGCCTCGATGACGAAGTTCAGCAGCCGGTCGGCCTCGGCCGGGCTTTCCGCCAGCCAGTGGTCGAAATGGTCGCGCACCACATTCTCCACCAGCTTCTGCGCGTCGGGGCTGGAGAGCTTGTCCTTGGTCTGGCCCTGGAATTCCGGCTCGCGAATGAACACCGACAGCACGCCACAGGCCGCGCCCATGACATCGTCGGCGGTGATCAGCGTGGTCTTTTTGCTGTTGGCCCGTTCGCCATGGGCGCGCAGCGCTTTGGTCAGCGCATTGCGCAGGCCCTGTTCGTGGGTGCCGCCAGCGGGGGTGGGGATGGTGTTGCAATAGGAGCGGGTGAAACCGTCGCGCGCCGGCGTCCAGGTCACCGCCCATTCGACCGCGCCGCGCGTGGTATCCTTGTTCTCGTGACGGCCGGCGAAAGCGCGGCTCGTGACGGTCTGGGCCTTGCCGACTTCTTGCGCCAGGTAATCGGCCAGGCCGCCGGGGAATTTCAGCACATCCTCGGCGGGCGTCTCGCCCCTTTCGCCTTCGGGAATCAGCGACGGATCACATTTCCAGCGGATCTCGACGCCGCGGAAAAGATAGGCCTTGGACTTGGCGGCGCGCCACAGCCGGGCCGGCTCGAAATGGGCCTGGCCGAAAATCTGCGTATCGGGCTTGAAGCTGGTGATGGTTCCGCGTCGGCCCGCCGCGCCCAGGTCCTTGAGCTTGCCCACCGCGTGGCCGCGCTCGAAGCGCAGTTTCCAGGCATGCTTCTCGCGCGCCACCTCCACTTCCATCCATTCGGAAAGTGCATTGACCACCGAGGCGCCCACGCCATGCAGGCCGCCAGAGGTCTCATAGGCCTTGCCGTCGAATTTGCCGCCGGCATGCAGCGTGGTCATGATGACTTCCAGCGCCGACTTGTTCTTGAACTTGGGATGCGGGTCCACCGGAATCCCGCGGCCATTGTCGCTGATCACCAGCACGTTGCCGGGGCGCAGCTCCATCTCGATGCGGCTGGCGTGGCCGGCCACCGCCTCGTCCATGCTGTTGTCGAGGATTTCCGCGGCCAGGTGGTGCAGGGCGCGGCTGTCGGTGCCGCCGATATACATGCCGGGGCGGCGGCGCACCGGCTCCAGCCCCTCCAGCACCTCGATGTCCTTGGCGGTATAGGCCTTGGAGGCGGCGCCCTGGGCGTCGAAAAGGTCGGGACTGGTTTTGGCCATGGCTGAACGGTCGTTAACGCTGTCGAATCGCGGAAAGTGTGCTCAAATTAGCCCAAGCGCTTGTCCCGACGCAGCTTTTTTGCGGACGCAGCCAGTTCTTAACGCTTGCGCCGCTAGGTTGGGCGCATGTTCTCGACCGTTCAGCGCGATACCGATCCCCGCGTCCTGAAAAGCCAGCTCGATGTCATCGCCGGGCTGGGAGGTTCCGTCTGGGTTACCACGCCCTTCTGGGCGCTGGCGCTGGCGCTCCTGGCCTCAGAGCCCGTGGGCTGGTTCGGCCATACCCCGCTGTCGCGGGCGCTGCTCTTTCCGCTGGTTGCGGCGGCGGTTTCCTTCACCGTTTACCGGCTGTATGCCGCCTATCGCGCCGATCCCGATCCCGAGTTGACGCGCTGGAGCCGCCGCTTCACCCTGGCGCAGCTCGCCATCAGCACGGCCTGGGGTCTGTTTCCCTGGATGCTGTGGGAAGGCGGCTTCACCAATCATCTCTACATCCTGCTGGCGGTGGCGGCGACCATGTCCTCGCTGCTGATCAGCCGGCTGGGCAGCATGACCATGCTGGTCAGCGGCATGGTTCCCATCGTCACCCTGACCTCGGCCCGCTTCCTGCTGCATGGCGAGTGGCTGGATGTCGGCATCGCGGTGTTGACGCCGCTTTATGCCCTGCACCTCTATGTCGACGGGCGCCGCTTCATCGTCCAGCTCGAGGAGGATATCCGCCTGCGCTTCCAGGTCGAGGACATGGCCCGGGCCCTGGGCCGGGCGCGCGACGAGGCGCTTGCCAAGCGCTATGAGGCCGAAACCTCGAACGCCGCCAAATCCGCCTTCCTGGCCAATATGAGCCATGAGCTGCGCACGCCGCTAAATGCCATACTCGGCTTTTCCGAGATCATCGCCAACCAGGCGATGGGGCCGAACGCGCTGGAGCGCTATTGCGACTATGCCCGCGACATCCACCATTCCGGCGCCCATCTTCTGTCGCTGATCAACGACCTGCTGGATGTCGCCAAGATCGAGGCGGGCAAGATGGAAATCGATCCCAAGCCGCTCGATCCCCGACATGTCATGGAAAGCATTGGCCGCATCATGGCCAGCCGCTTCGCCGCCCGGAAGCAGGATTTCACCATCGCCCTGGCCCCGGACCTGCCGCTGCTGGTGGCTGACGAGCGCGCGCTCAAGCAGATGCTGCTCAACCTGGTCTCCAATGCCGCCAAGTTCACGCCGCCGGGCGGCCACATCGCCCTGACCTGCGGCATGAGCCGCAGCGGCGGCATGGAGTTCTGCGTCGATGACGATGGCCCCGGCATCCCGCCCGCCAAGCTGGCGCGGGTCTTCCAGCCCTTCAGCCAGATCGACAACCGCTTCGACCGCGAGGCCGGCGGCACCGGCCTGGGGCTGGCGTTGGTGCAGGGACTGGCGCAGCTGCACCATGGGCGCGCCTGGCTGGAGAGCGAGCAGGGGCACGGCACCCGCGCCTATCTTTACTTTCCTTCAACGGTTGAAGCTGCCCCCCGCCGCCAATCCGCCTGATTTCCCGGCCTTTTCCGCGGCTTTCGCAGCATTTCTTTAAGGTGCGGCGATCTAAAGTTTCACCCATGGCGGGCATGTCGAGCCTGCGCATGGGGAAGCATTTGTCGATGGCGCGGACATGGCGAAGCGGCGGGAGCGGCGATATTCGCACGCTCAAGAGCCAGCTCGACCTCGCCGCCACGGCGGTGCGGGCCAACTATCTGACCACGCCGCTCTGGTCGCTGGTGTCGGGGCTGATGTGCTGGGGCGGCATCGGCCTGTTCGGCCACAAGAGCCTGGCCCAGGTGCTGCCATTGGCGCTGGTCGTCACCCTCGCCATGTCGGCTTCGGCCATGTTGGAAGGGCTCTATCGCCGCCGCCACGGCGGCGACGAGGGCAT
>CAZYGO010000366.1:0-4769 GCA_964647455.1 uncultured Rhizobium sp. | reverse complement strand
CGCTCCGCAGCGCCGTGCGGCCCTCGACCGTCTGCCAATAGACAAGAGCGGGCACGCCCAGCACGATCTCGCGGGCCCGCTTCAACAGCGACACCGCCACACCTGTCTCGGCCGGCAGACCGAACAATTGCGCCAGCACGGCATAACCGCCCTCCTGCACCCCCATAGCGGCGGGCACGAAAGCGGCGATGGACCGCAGGGTGCAGAGCAGGGCCTCCAGCGCGATGGCGTCCAGCACGCCGATCCTGGCGCCCACCAGCCGAAACCCCAGCCAGGTGATGAAGCCCGCGCCGATCCAGGCCAGAAGATGCCAGCTGGCCGACACCGCCAGCCGCGCCGGCGAGTCATAAAGATCATGAATGGCAATGCGGAAGGAGGTGCCCTCCCCGGCCTGCGGGAAGAAACGCGCCGCCAACTTCTCGGCGAAGTCGGAACCCTTTTTCTGCAGCAGGATCAGACCCGCGATGCCTGGCACCGCCAGCAGCAGGGTCGCAATCATGGCCTGCAGAACCGGCGCTGCATGGGCCCCGCCGCTGAAATGCAACGCCGCCAGCGCCACGCCGAAGGCCAGGAACGCGACCTGCGCCATCGCTTCCGTCGTGGCATCGCCCGCCACGGAAGCGGCGGCATAGCCGCCATCCATCCCCTTCAGGATCATCAGCCGGGCGGCCGCCACCATGCCGCCGACAGGCGAGAAAGGCGAAATCTCCGCGATGGAATAGCGCACCAGCCTGGCGAGATAGAAGTCGGGGATCGTGCGGCGATGCATGGGCGGCAACAGCGAGCGCCAGGCAAAGGCCAGGGTAACGAACACGCCAAGGGCACAAAGGCAGAGCTGGGCCAGGCCGCCGATCCCGGCGCGGGACACCGCCGCAAGGACAGAATCAAAGCCGATCGCCCAGATCAACCAGACCGCCGCGACCAGGCCTGCCAGCAGCGCGGCAACAAGGCCCCAATTTCTGGCCCGTTTCATCAGGCGGGCAATGGCTTGGCGCGGAAACTCCAGAACCGCATGGCCGAGAGCGCCGTTTCCGCCAGTTGCGGCAGGAAGCTGGGGCGCAGCAATTCCCTGTCGAAGACGTCCATGCGGCGGCGGTTCTCGGAATAGCAGTCTTCCAGGAAACGACGGAAGGTGAAGCCATCCAGGAAGACGGATGCCTGGGTGGCGGTGAATTCCTTGCCGTCGTTGAGCTCCTTGCCGCGACGGGCAGTCCCGATCATGCGGCCGAGGGCGCGCATATAGTAGCGCAAATCGGTCAGCGGCAGCGCCGCCCTCGCCAGCCAACCCTTCTGCGCCTGGTTGTAGGCCATCCAGTTGACGAAGAAGACGATATGGCGGGTTTCCTCGTACATCAGGGTCTCGAAGATCGCGAACATCTCCGCGGGCAGAAACTGGTTGGCCATGGCGATCTTGAAGACGCCGAACCCCAGAAAGGAATCCATGCACTCGCCGAAGCCGAAATCCTTGAACCGGGTTTCGATATCGTCGGAAATATCCTCCAGCGGCCGCTCGGCGGCATCGATGCCGTATTTCTGGATCATGACGCGGATCATCTTGGCATGCCGGGCTTCCTCGAAGCCCTGCAGCGCCACCGCTTCCTTCATCAACGGATCCTGGATCGTCTTGACGAACTCCGCCACGATCGCGCCGGCCCGGCGCTCGGTATAGAAAACTTCCTCCCAGAAAGGCACCGAACGCAGCCGCTGCAGCGCTTCGGGATCCAGGTCCGGCCAGGGCAGCGTGTCCGGGTCGAACTCGGTATAGGTCTGCATGAAGTGGCGGCAGAAGGTGTCGCGGTGCTCCGGCGATCCGATCTTCATCTCAGGCTGCCTTCTTCTTTTTCCCGCCCACGAACTTCAGGGCCAGACGCGCCATCGCCGGCACGAAACGAGGCCGCTTCAGGCGCGGGTCATAGGGCGCAAGGCGCCGGTCATTCTCGGAGAGGCAAAGGGCGATCAGCTCGCCGATATCGAGATCGGCGCCCAGCTTCTCGGCCCCGTTGACGGTGAAGTTCCAGTCCTGCTGGCCATGCTCCATGTCGGAGGCGATGCCCATGCGCTCATGGATCAGGCAAAGCCAGACCGCGAAGACCTTGAGTTCGAACCATGGCCTGCGCCACCAGGGCATGTTGCGCCGGTGCCAGGCGATCCAATTGACGAAGAAGAGAATATGCCGCCCCTCTTCCTTGATCACCGGCTCGAACGTGTCCACCAGTTCTGGCGGGAAATAGCCGGTGTCCTTTGCCGCCTTGAACAGGCCGAAGGCGAAGAAGCTGTCGATGCATTCGCTGTAGCCGGTCATCATGAAGGCCCATTCCGGATCCTTCGGCACGGGATAGGCAGGTTCGGGCGCCAGCTTGATGCCATAGGCTTCCACCAGATTGGCGAGGACGTGGCGGTGGCGCCGTTCCTCGAAGCCGTTGAGTTGGACCGCCTTGTTCAGCAGCGTGTCGCCGATGGTCTCGGCATAGGTGCAGACATTGAGGCCCGCGCGGTTCTCGGTCTGCACCGCAATATCCCAGATCGGCAGGGTGGTGATGCGCTTTTCCGCCTCCTCGCCCAGGCGGGGCCAGTCCAGCACCCTGGGGCGATAGGGATCGTGGGTATCCAGCAGGGTCTTGCAGAACAGCCGCTTGTGCTCGTCGCTGCCGATCTTGATGGGACCATTGCCCGGCCAGGCGCCGGTGCCCTGGGTCAGTTCGGGCGGAATGACGAAAGCGTGGGAGCTCATCGGGATGCCTTTTCTCGTCTCTCAATGTACCGGAAAGTCGCAAAAGCCGCCAAGCCGGATGTCCTGTCGTTGCGTTGCCGCAATGACGGCGGGATCCAGCAGGGCGGCGCGCTCCTCGCCATAGCGATAGCCGGGGGCGGCGCCGGGATAGGGCCCCGTGGCGGGGTGGAGATAAATCTCCGACAGGCCTTCCGGGAGATTCTCGACAATGCCTTTCAACCGCGGCGCCGTCATGGCGCCGGACCAGGCCAGGCCGAAGACCCAATCGGGCGAGGCGATGCCGGCACGGGCGAAACGGCGGCGCAACCCCTGCGCGAAAGGCCGGGTGATCCAGGTCACCGCCGACGCCTTGCGCGGCTCGATGCGCGCCAGCACGGCCTGTGGCTCCAGCGGCACGCGCGCACCCTTCACGCCATGGGCGGCGGCATATTTCACGGTCAGCCCCGCGATCGTCGGATGCAGGTGGAAATGCTTGTGGGCATTGACGTGATCCATCGGCAGCCCGGTGCCCTCGAAGGCCTCGAACTGGGCCGCGATTTCGGCCTCGAGCTGGCGCTGCACGGCCGGGCGGAAGAACATCGCCGCGCCTGCGCGGGCCATGTCGTTGCGGAAATTGCCGCTTTCGTCCACCAGATCCGGCACCCGTGCCGGCGGCAAAAGCGGCCGCCCGTCCACCAGCACAAGATGGAGGCCGACGCGAAGCGACGGCACCGCTTTTGCCCGCGCCACGGCGTCGGCCGCCGCCGGCGCCGCAACCATCAGGCTGGCGGCGGTGAGAATGCCGCCCGCATGCGCTTGCAGCACGGCGTCATTGACTTCGAGGGCGGCCCCAAAGTCGTCGGCCGTGACAACGAGATTCTTCACGTGCCGCTCGCCTCAGGCTCGCGGCGTTCGTCGCTCGAAACGGTCCACTGGACCGTTTCGTTCGCCTTTGGCGAACCGCTTCTCACTCAGGAGACGATCATGTCTTCGCGCTTGCGCAGGAACTGGAAGAACTCCACGCCTTCGCGCAAACGGCGCACCAGCATGTCGCGGCTGGTGAGCATTTCCCCCACGATCTCGGCGATCTTGGAGGGGCGGAAATAGAACTTCTTGTAGAACTCCTCCACCGACTCGAAGATCTCGGTGTGGCCGAGATGGGGATAGTTCAGCGGCGCGATCTGGGTGCCGTCATCGGTCAGAAGATCGACATCGGACGCGAACCAGCCATTCTCCTTGGCTTGGCTGTAGAGGAAGGTGCCCGGATAGGGCGCCGCCAGCGACACCTGCAGGGTGCGCGGATTGACTTCCTTGGCGAAGGCAAGGGTTTCCTGGATGGTCTCGCGGGTCTCGCCCGGCAGGCCCAGGATGAAAGTGCCATGCACGACAATGCCCAGCTCGTGGCAATCCTTGGCGAAGCGCTTGGCGACGTTGACCAAGAGCCCCTTCTTGATGTTGTGCAGGATCTGCTGGTTGCCGGATTCATAGCCGACCAGCAGCAGGCGCAGCCCGCCATCCTTCATCACCTCCAGCGTCTTGCGCGGGACATTGGCCTTGGCGTTGCACGACCAGGTGACGCCCAGCGGCTTGAGCGCCCGCGCCAGCGCTTCCACGCGGTCATGGTTGTCGGTGAGGGTATCGTCGTCGAAGAAGATTTCCTTCACCTCGGGGAAATTGTCCTTGACGTACTGCACATCGCGCACGACCCGCTCGATCGACATGAAGCGGTATTTGTGGCCGCCAATGGTCTGGGGCCAGAGGCAGAAGGTGCAGCGCGACTTGCAGCCCCGGCCGGTGTACCAGCTCATATAGGGGTGCAGCAGATAACCGCCGAAATACTTCCTGACGTCGAGCTGCTTGTAGAGCGGCAGCACGCTCGGCAGCTCGTCCATGTTGACCAGGATTTCGCGTTCCGGGTTGGAGACGATGCGGCCCTCGCCATCGCGCCAGGTCAGGCCCTTGATGGCGGCCCAGTCGGCGCCATTGGCCAGTTCCTGGATGGTGAAGTCGTATTCGTTGCGGGCGACGAAATCGAGCGCCGGGCAGGCTTCCATGCTCT
>CAZYGO010000365.1:0-7544 GCA_964647455.1 uncultured Rhizobium sp. | reverse complement strand
AAAAGCTGGCCATCACCTTCGATGACGGCCCCGATCCGGAATGGACGCCGCAGCTTCTGGACATCCTCAAGAAGAAGCACGTTCCCGCCACCTTCTTCATGATCGGCTCCAACATGGAGGCCCATCCCGGCCTGGTGCAGCGGGTGATGGCGGAAGGCCATGAAATCGGCAACCATACCTATACCCACCCCAACCTGGCGGACACCCCGCTGGGCGCGGTACGGGTGGAGCTGAACGCCACCCAGCGGCTTTTCGAGGCGCTGACCGGCCATTCCATGCGGCTGTTCCGGCCGCCCTATCTGGCCGACACCGCCCCCAGCACGGCGGCCGAGATCGAGCCGATCCAGCTGGCGCAGCAACTGGGCTACACCACCATCAGCACCAATATCGAGACGCTGGACTGGAAAGGGCTGACGCCGGAACAGATGATGCGGCGGACCCTCGATCTGGTGAACAATCCCAATCCCGATCTCAAGGGCAACATCATCCTGATGCACGATTCCGGCGGCGACCGCAGCAACGCGGTGGCCTTCCTGCCCATCCTGATCGATACGATGCGCGCCAGGGGCTATGAATTCGTGCCGGTATCGGAGCTGATGTGCCGCGTTGCCGTGCGCGGGCGCCAATCCTGCTGGACCCGCGAGGATGTGATGCCGGCGCTGCCCGTCACCATTTCCCTCTATGCCGACCGGCTGGTGTTCCTGTCGCTGAGCGCGCTGGGCCGCGGCCTTTATTACTGTTTCCTGGGTGCCATCGCCCTGGGGGTCGGGCGGCTGCTGCTGCTTTGCGGCCTGGCGCTGTGGCACCGGCTGTCCCGCATCGAGGAGCCGCCTGCGGGGCAGGGCGAAGCGGCGCTGGTCAGCGTCCTGATCCCCGCCTTCAACGAGGAGAAAGTCATCGTCTCCACCGTCGAGGGCATCCTGGCTTCGGACTATCCCAATATCGAGGTGCTGGTCATAGACGACGGCTCCAAGGACCATACCGCCTATATCGTGCAGTCGCATTTCATGCGCGAGCCGCGTGTCGGCGTGATTTCCATTCCCAATGGCGGCAAGGCCAACGCCCTCAATGTCGGGCTCAGGAATGCCCATGGGGAAGTCGTGGTGGCGCTGGACGCCGACACCCATTTCAACACCGACACCATCCGCCGCCTGGTGCGCTGGTTCGCCGATCCCGAAGTCGGCGCGGTGGCGGGTAATGCCAAGGTGGGTAACCGGGTCAACATGATCACCCGCTGGCAGGCACTGGAATATATCGTGGCGCAGAATCTGGAGCGGCGGGCGCTTTCGGCCATCGGCGTGCTGACGGTGGTGCCCGGCGCGGTGGGCGCCTGGCGCCGCAGCGTGCTGATGGAACTGGATGGCTTCCCCGGTGACACGCTGGCGGAGGATCAGGATCTGACCATCGCCCTACAGGCGCGGGGCCACCGGGTGCGCTTCGATTCCGCCGCCATCGCCTGGACCGAGGCGCCGGCGACGGTGAAGGGCCTCGCCAAGCAGCGCTTCCGCTGGGCCTATGGTACCTTGCAATGCCTGTGGAAGTATCGCGGCATCACGTTCAGCCCCGCCCATGGCGAACTGGGCATGGTGGCGCTGCCCATTGTGTGGCTGTTCCAAATACTGCTGACGGCCCTGGCGCCGGTGGCCGACCTTTTGCTGGTGTGGCAGCTGGTCAGCGAATATCTCGCCTGGCTTCAGCACCCCAACGATTTCACCTTCGCCAATCTTGAGATCGTGCTGACCTACTATGCCGTCTTCGTGCTGGTGGACCTCTGTGCGGCCATGATCGGGTTCCTGATGGAGAAGGGTGAGGATTGGCGCCTGCTCTGGTGGTTGCCGCTGCAGCGCTTCGGCTACCGCCAGATCATGTATTATGTCGTGCTGCGCTCGATCAGCACCGCCCTGAGGGGGCCCTTCGTGGGCTGGGGCAAGCTGGAGCGCACCGGCATGGCGCCCCGCCGGGCCTGAGGCCGCCGCGCAAAGTTTCCATTGGTAACTTTTCGTGTGCCGGGCGGCTCGGCCCCGGGGGCAAAGGACCGCAGCCGACGCGCATCTGTCATGTTGCGCCGCAACTGGCGGCGTGGTGACATAGTGGGTAATTCTTATAAGAACGGGCAATTTTCTTGCTTCCTTCCAGGGCTGGAGGGCAGAAAGTCCGCGTCCGCGAACTGAGGTATTGGGGTAATGGGTCTGCCGCCGAAACAGGGGCTATACGATCCGTCGAACGAGCATGACTCGTGCGGCGTTGGGTTTGTCGCCAACATCAAGGGCGCGAAGTCCCATGCCATCATCGGGCAGGGGCTGCAGCTCCTCATCAACCTGGACCATCGCGGCGCCGTGGGCGCCGATCCGCTGGTGGGTGATGGCGCGGGCATCCTGATCCAGATTCCCGATCCCCTGTTCCGCCAATGGGCCCGGCAGGCCGGCGTGCCGCTGCCGCCGCCGGGGGAATATGCCGTTGCCATGTGTTTCCTGCCCCGCGAGGCCAAGGCGCGCGAGATCGTGGTCAAGCAGTTCGAGCACTTCATCCGCGTCGAAGGGCAGAAGCTGCTGGGCTGGCGCGACGTGCCGACCGATCCGGCAGGCCTCGGCCAGACCGTGCTGGATGGGATGCCGCTGATCCGGCAGGCCATTATCGCCCGCGGTCCCCATACCAAGGACCAGGACAGCTTCGAGCGCAAGCTGCTCGCCATCCGCAAGCAGACGCAGAATCCGCTGGCGGCCTTGGCCAAGAAACACAAGCTTCCGGCCATCAACGATCTTTACATGCCCAGCCTTTCGACCCGCACCGTGGTCTATAAGGGGCTGCTCCTGGCCCATGACGTGGGCCGCTTCTATCGCGACCTGCAGGATCCACTCTGCATCTCGGCGGTGGCGCTGGTGCACCAGCGTTTCTCCACCAACACCTTCCCGAGCTGGAAGCTGGCGCATCCCTACCGCTTCATCGCGCATAATGGCGAGATCAACACGGTGCGCGGCAACGTCAACTGGATGAATGCGCGCCGCCGCACCATGCAGTCGGAGCTTCTCGGCCCCGATCTCGACAAGATGTGGCCGCTGATCCCGCACGGCCAGTCCGACACCGCCTGCCTGGACAATGCGCTCGAGCTTTTGGTGGCGGGCGGTTACCCGCTGGCCCATGCCGTGATGATGCTGATCCCGGAAGCCTGGGCCGGCAACAAGATGATGGATGCCCGGCGCAAGGCCTTCTACGAATACCACGCCGCGCTGATGGAGCCGTGGGACGGCCCCGCCGCCATCGCCTTCACCGATGGCCGCCAGATCGGCGCCACCCTGGACCGCAACGGCCTGCGCCCCGCCCGCTACATCGTCACCAGCGACGATCTGGTGATCCTGGCCTCGGAATCGGGCGTGATCCCCGTTCCCGAGGAAAAGATCGTCAAGAAGTGGCGCCTGCAGCCGGGCAAGATGCTGCTGATCGACTTCGAGGAAGGCCGCATCGTCCAGGACGAGGAAATCAAGGCCAAGTTCTCCGCCGCCGAACCTTACGAGGAGTGGCTGAAGGCGGCGCAGTTCAAGCTGGAAGAACTGCCCGACCTGCCGGAAGACCGCCGTCCCGCCGCCAACGATCCCTCGGCTCTGCTCGATTCCCAGCAGGCCTTTGGCTACACCCAGGAAGATCTTTCCTTCTTCCTCGAGCCGATGGCGAAAAACGCCGACGATCCGGTGGGCTCGATGGGCACCGACACGCCGCTGGCCGTGCTGTCGAAAAAGCCGAAGCTGCTCTACAATTATTTCAAGCAGAACTTCGCCCAGGTCACCAATCCGCCGATCGATCCGATCCGCGAGGAGCTGGTGATGAGCCTGGTTTCTATGATCGGCCCGCGCCCCAACCTGCTGGGGCGCGAGGCGGGCGCGCACAAGCGGCTCGAGGTTTCCCAGCCCGTGCTGACCAACGCCGATGTCGAGAAGATCCGCTCCATCAGCGAATTGGTGGACGGGGCTTTCCGCACCGCCACGATCGACTGCACCTGGCCTGCCAGCGAAGGCGCCGAGGGGCTGACGAATGCGGTGATGCGCATCTGCCTCAACGCCACCGACGCGGTACTGGCGGACAACAACATCCTGATCCTCTCCGACCGCGCCACCGCGCCGGACCGCATCGCCATTCCCGCCCTGCTGGCGACAGCGGCGATCCATCATCACCTGGTGCGCCAGGGCCTGCGCATGCAGACCGGGCTTGTGGTCGAGACCGGCGAAGCCCGCGAAGTGCATCATTTCTGCGTCCTGGCCGGCTATGGCGCCGAGGCGATCAATCCCTATCTCGCCTTCGAGACGCTGGAGCAGATTCGCCAGACCCAGAAGCTGCCGCTCAAGCCGTATGAAGTGCAGAAGAACTACATCAAGGCGGTGGGCAAGGGCATCCTCAAGGTGATGTCCAAGATGGGCATTTCCACCTACCAGTCCTATTGCGGCGCGCAGATATTCGACGCGGTCGGCCTCTCCAGCAAGTTCGTGGAGCAGTATTTCACCGGCACCGCCACCACCATCGAGGGCATCGGCCTCAAGGAAATCGCCGAGGAATGCGTGCGCCGCCATCGCGACGCCTATGGTTCCGCCCCGATCTACCAGAATGCCCTGGATGTGGGCGGCGACTATGCCTTCCGCCTGCGCGGCGAGGACCATGCCTGGACGCCGGAAACGGTGTCCCGCCTCCAGCATGCAGTGCGCGGCAAGAACCCGGCCGAATACCAGCTCTTCGCCAAAGGCATCAACGACCAGAACGAGCGGCTTCTCACCCTGCGCGGGCTGATGCGCTTCAAGACCGGCGAGAGCGTGCCGCTGGACGAGGTCGAGGCCGCAAGCGAGATCGTCAAGCGCTTCTCCACCGGCGCCATGAGCTTCGGTTCGATCTCCAGAGAGGCCCACACCACCCTCGCCATCGCCATGAACCGCATCGGCGGCCGCTCGAACACCGGTGAAGGCGGCGAGGAGCCGGACCGTTTCGTGCCGCTGCCCAATGGCGACACGATGCGTTCCAAGATCAAGCAGGTCGCCTCCGGCCGCTTCGGCGTCACGGCGGAATATCTGGTCAATGCCGACGACATCCAGATCAAGATGGCGCAGGGGGCCAAGCCCGGCGAGGGCGGCCAGCTCCCCGGCCACAAGGTGGACAAGAACATCGCCAAGGTCCGGCATTCGACGCCCGGCGTCGGACTGATCTCGCCGCCGCCGCATCACGACATCTATTCAATCGAGGACCTGGCCCAGCTGATCCGCGACCTCAAGAGTGTCAACAGCGGTGCCCGCATCTCGGTCAAGCTGGTGTCGGAAGTGGGTGTCGGCACCGTCGCGGCGGGCGTCGCCAAATGCCGCGCCGATCATGTGACGATTTCCGGCTATGAAGGCGGCACCGGCGCGTCGCCGCTGACGTCGCTCACCCATGCGGGCAGCCCGTGGGAGATCGGCCTGGCGGAAACCCAACAGACCCTGGTGCTGAACGGCCTGCGCGGCCGCATCGCCGTCCAGGTGGATGGCGGCTTGCGCACCGGCCGCGATGTCGCCATCGGCGCCCTGCTGGGCGCCGATGAGTTCGGCTTCGCCACCGCGCCGCTGATCGCGGCGGGCTGCATCATGATGCGCAAATGCCATCTCAACACCTGCCCGGTTGGCGTCGCCACCCAGGACCCGGTGCTGCGCAAGCGCTTCACCGGCCAGCCCGAGCATGTGATCAACTATTTCTTCTTCGTGGCCGAAGAGCTGCGCGAGATCATGGCCGATCTCGGCTTCCGCACCGTCCAGGAAATGATCGGCCGGGTGGACAAGCTCGACATGAACAAGGCCGTGGCCCACTGGAAGGCCAAGGGCGTCGATCTTTCCCGCATCCTCTACAATGCCAAGCCCAGGCCCGGCACCCATATCCATCACTGCGAAAGCCAAAATCATGGGCTGGAATCGGCCCTGGATCACGAGCTGATCGCCGCCGCCAGGCCGTCGATCGAGAATGGCCAGCCGGTGCGGCTGGAGCGCAGCGTGCGCAACGTCGATCGCACCGTTGGCGCCATGCTGTCGGGCGAAGTCGCTAAAAAGCACGGCCATGCCGGTCTGCCCGAAGACACCATCACCGTGCGCTTCACCGGTACCGCCGGCCAGAGCTTTGGCGCCTTCCTGGCGCGGGGCGTCAGCCTGGAACTGATCGGCGATGGCAACGACTATGTCGGCAAGGGCCTGTCGGGCGGCCGCATCGTCGTCAAGCCGCCGCAGAATGCTCCGCGCGATCCGTCGGAGAACATCATTGTCGGCAACACGGTGCTCTATGGCGCCATTGCCGGCGAGGCCTCTTTCCAGGGCGTGGCGGGCGAGCGTTTCGCCGTGCGCAATTCGGGCGCCGTCGCCGTGGTCGAAGGCACCGGCGATCATGGCTGCGAATACATGACCGGCGGCGTCGTCGTCGTGCTCGGCAGGACGGGCCGCAATTTCGCCGCCGGCATGTCGGGCGGCGTGGCCTATGTCTATGACCCCGATGGCGATTTCGAGCAGCGCTGCAATCTCTCGATGGTGCGGCTGGAGAAGATCGCGCCCCCGACCGGCACCGAAGACGCCGACTTTGTTTCTTCGGAAGGGCCGCGCCAGCGCTCCGTCAGCGTCAGCGACCCCGGCATGGGCGATCTTCTTCGCTTCGATGCCGAGCGCATCCGCATTCTGGTGGAACGGCATTTGCTGCACACCGGCAGCGCCCGGGCCAAGCAGATCCTGGACGGTGGCGTGTCGGCGCTGGAGAAGTTCGTCAAGGTGATGCCGCTGGATTACGCCAAGGCGCTGGCCGACATGAAGGCCGAGCGCGGCGCCGCCGTGGCCGCAGAGTAGAGACCATGGGAAAAATCACAGGCTTCCTGGAAATCGACCGGCTGGACCGCGGCGCGGAAAAACCGTCCGAACGCATCCACAATTACAAGGAGTTCGTCCATCCGCTCCCTTACGCCGAAGTCGGCCGCCAGGCGGCGCGCTGTATGGATTGCGGCATTCCCTTCTGCCACCAGGGCTGTCCGGTCAACAACCTGATCCCGGACTGGAACAATCTGGTCTATCGCGACCAGTGGCGCGCCGCCATCGAGACGCTCCATTCCACCAACAACTTCCCCGAATTCACCGGCCGCATCTGCCCGGCGCCCTGCGAGGCGTCCTGCACCCTCAACATCCAGGACTCCCCCGTCACCATCAAGACCATCGAATGCCAGATCGTCGACCGCGCCTGGGAAGAAGGCTGGATCCAGCCCCAGCTCCCGGCCAAGAAGACCGGCAAGACCGTGGCGGTGGTGGGCTCGGGGCCGGCCGGCATGGCCTGTGCCCAGCAGCTGGCGCGCGCCGGCCATTCGGTGACGCTGTTTGAGAAGAACGACCGCATCGGCGGGCTGCTGCGTTACGGCATTCCCGACTTCAAGATGGAGAAGCATCATATCGACCGGCGCATGCGCCAGATGGAAGCCGAAGGCGTGGTCTTCCGTCCCGGTGTCGAAGTCGGCAAGGGCATTCCGGTGCAGCAATTGCTCGCCGATTATGACGCCGTAGTGCTTTCCGGCGGCG
>CAZYGO010000364.1:0-3534 GCA_964647455.1 uncultured Rhizobium sp. | reverse complement strand
GCATGGCCATGGCGGCGCTGTTGTCGTTGGCGGCGTCGCCGGGCTTGCGCTCTTCGCTCTTGGCGGCTTCCTCGCCGGCGGGCGCCTGCGCTTGCGGCTTCGCCGCCTGCGGCATTGCGGCGGGCGGGAACGGCGCGGCCTGCGGCGCCGTCTCTATATCTGTGTCGTCGCCGGCGTCTTCGACCGGAAGGGCATCCGGCGCAGCGCCGGGCGCGGGCTGTGCCAGGCCGGCGGCATCAATGGCCGCCAGCAGATCGGCGAACGCGCCGGCGGCGCCGTCCTGGGTCTGAATCTTCGCCCCGGGCGCGGTGACGCCCGTGCCGGTGAAAGAGGAAATCGCTGCCGAAGAGGCCAAGGCTGTGCTCGTGAATGTCTGCGGAAAGACCCGTAGCAAGCGGCGGACCAGCGCAAAGACCGCGCTTTCCCTGCGTTTTTTCCGCGCCGCCGCTCGGTGGCACCATCTTCGTCCGGGCAGGCTCTGCCGGTGCGGCAAACATTGCCCAGGCCGGGCCGGTGGGAAAAGCCGCGTTATTGCTGGAAAAACGCCCTTAAGAAAATGGCACGGGGCTTGCGACACGCTTCAGCGGAACAAAGCATCCGGACCGTCCCTTGAGCCTCAACGGCATCGCCGCCTCCGCCCTTACCGCGCTGAAGACCAACAGCGCGGCATTGAGCGTGGTCTCGAACAATGTGGCGAACATCAACACGCCCGGCTATGCCCGCCGCGTCGTCAATGAACAGACCCTGACGGCGGGCGGCCAGCTGATGGGCGTGGACATCGCCAGCGTGCAGCGCGTGGTGGACAAGTTCCTGCAGCAGGAAAGCCTGGCCGCCGGCGGCGCCGCGGCGCAGTTCGACACCCAGGCCGACTTCTTTGCCCAGCTCAATGGCGTGCTGGGCGCACCGGGCGACAACCAGTCGCTCGCCACCGGCCTCACCAATCTGCAGGCGGCGCTGGCCACCGCCAGCCAGGCGCCCACCGCGCCGTCCAGTGCCGCCGCCATCCTCAACGCCCTGAACGGCCTGTCGAACGATATCGGCAACGTCTCCCGCAGCATCAGCGCGATGCAGAACCAGATCGACGGCCAGGTCTCCAGCTCGGTGGCGCAAACCAACGCCCTGATCCGCCAGGTCTTCGACCTCAACATCCAGGTCAAGAACGCCGCCGCCGCCGGCAACACCGACAGCGCGCTCGCCGACCAGCGCGATCTGGCGCTGCAGAACTTGGCGCAGAAACTGGGAATCAAGGTCACCACCGGTTCCGACGGCGCCCTGCAGGTGAGCACCACCGACGGCGTCAACCTGGTGAGCAACACCTATGCGCAGCTTTCCTATACGGGCGGAGCGCAGAACGGGGTCTATGGCAATATCCGGATCCAGGACATCAATCCCGCCAGCGGCCAGCCCCTGGGCCAGGCCGTGGCGCTGGACCCGCATCTTTCCGGCGGCGCCCTCAAGGGCATGATCGACATGCGCGACCAGCAGCTTGGCGGCCTCGCCCAGGCGCTTGGCAATTTCGCGCAGCAGACCGCGCTGGCCTTCAACGCCCAGTCCAACGCCAATGCCGCCTATCCGCCGCCGACCTCGCTCACCGGCCGCAACACCGGATTGCTCTCCGGCGACGCCCTGAATTTCAGCGGCAAGACGACGCTCGCGGTCGCCGCCCCCGACGGCACGCTGGTCAAGCGCATCGACATCGATTTCGGCGCCGGCACGCTGTCGGTCAATGGTGGCGCTGCCGCGGGCCTGGGCACCAGCGTCGGCAGCTTCACCACCGCCCTCAATGCCGCGCTGGGCGCCGATGGCACGGCCTCCTTCAGCGATGGCGTCCTGTCGCTGGCCAGCACCAGCAGCAACGGCCTGCTGGTCCAGGATGACGCCACCTCGCCCTCCCTGCGCGGCGGCGCCGGCTTCTCCCAGTTCTTCGGCCTGAACGACGTCTTCAAGGCCCAGGCGCCGTCGCTCACCGCCACGGGCCTTTCCGCCGCCGATGCCAGCGGCCTGGCGGCGGGCGGGCAGATCTCGCTGTCGCTCAAGGGCCCGGATGGCGACATCGCCAAGCAGGTCACCGTTACCGCCACCGCCGGCATGACGATCGGCAATGTCGTGGCGGCCCTCAATGCCGCCATGGCCGGCGGCGCCAGCTTCGCGCTGAACGGCGACGGCTCGATCAGCACTTCCAAGTCGGCGCTTTACACGGATTACCAGCTCAACGTCGCCAGCGACACGACACAGCGCGGCGCCACCGGCATCAGCTTCTCCACCCTGTTCGGCCTGGGCGACAACAGCCTGGCCAACCAGGCGGTCAATTTCGGCGTCGCCCCGGCCATCGCCGCCGCGCCGCAGCGCCTGGGCATGGCGACGGCCCAGCTGGCCGGCGCCGCGCCGGGCCAGACCGTGGTGACCGGCGGCGACAATTCCGGCGCCCTGGCGCTGCAGAACGTCATCACCCGCAACCGCAGCTTCGGCGCCGCCGGCGGCCTCGCGGCCCAGACCGGCTCGCTGTCGGACTATGCCGCGACCTTCTACCAGGGCCTTTCCACCCGCTCGAACATCGTCAGCCAGGCCCAGACCACCCAGGACGACCGGCTGCAGGAAGCCCAGTCGCGCCTGGCGGCCAATTCGGGCGTCAGCCTGGACGAGGAACTGACCAACCTCACGACCTACCAGCAGGCCTATGCCGCCAGCGCCCGCCTGCTGACGGTGGTGGGCCAGCTTTACGACACGCTGCTGCAGATCCAGTGAGATGACCGATGAGCATTGACCGCGTCGCGACCGCCCAGCAGAGCGCTTTCTTCCTCAGCCAGATCAACCATGCCGGCGCCAAGCTGGACCAGACCAACCGCCAGATCGCCTCCGGCGTGGTGTCCGACACCTATGCCGGTTTCGGCGACCAGGCCCAGGTGCTGCAGGCGACGCTTTCGGCGCAGGCCCGCAACGACGCCTATGCCACCGCCACGGGCCTGGCCGTCACCCAGGCCGATCTGCAGGATACCCAGCTCACCAGCCTCTCCGACCTGGCGGCGCAGCTGAAGAAGGCAGTCTCGAACGCCGTCGCCAACAACGATCCCACCGGGCTGATGAGCAGCGTGGACGGCATTTTCAGCCAGGCGGTTTCGATCCTGAACAGCAAGGACGCCAATGGCGACTATATCTATGCCGGCGGCAAGACCGACACCGCGCCGGTTTCGATCAGCTCGCTCAGCCAGCTGATCGCCGCGCCGTCCACCGCCTCCATCTTCACCAATGCCGATTCCCGGAAGGCGGTGCAGGTGGCCGACGGGCACAGCATCAGCTTCGGCCTCACCGCCTCAGACGTCGGCACCGACCTGATGCAGTCGCTGAAGGATATCGCCACCTTTGACGCCTCCGGCGGCGATTTCGACAATTCGAGCACCCTGAACGGCGCCCAGAGCAGCTTCCTCACCAGCCAGATCGCCGCCACCGGCACGGTGGAATCCGGCCTCACCGCCATCACCGCCCAGAATGGCGGCGTCTATAACCAGCTGCAGGCCGCCACGGCGCAGCAGAGTT
>CAZYGO010000363.1:0-10432 GCA_964647455.1 uncultured Rhizobium sp. | reverse complement strand
GGTGGCGCCCAGAAGGAAAAAGCGCAGGCCATGCTCGGCGGCGATTTTGGCGGCGTCATGAATGAAATCGGTGGTGGCGCTGCGCTCGGGAATGGGTGTCGTGGTCAGAAGGCGCGAGACCATCACCGCTGCCTGTCCGTCGGCATGCAGAATGTCGGCGTGTGCAAGCGTGTCGTGGAAGTTCGCATCCTGTGCCGCCATCGCAATGGCGTGACCATTGGCGGCGAAGACCAGCTTGGGATTGTGCCCCTCGATCTGACGTGCTGCCAGGCAATCGGTCAGCATCATGCGCGCCAGGCTGTCGCGGGACAGGCAGGCGGTCTTGAGGCCGCCCAGCAGGATTTCGGCATAACCGTCATTGGCCGGCGCCTTCGGCGCAGCGAACATTTCGTATTGCCCAGGCAGCGTCGCGGTCGCCATCAGCAGGCGTTCCTGCGCTTGAGGACTTCCAGTGGCGTCCGGCCCAGGATCTTCAGGTCCAGTAGGAAGCTGTGGTGCGCCACATACCAGAGGTCGAGATCGACCCGCGCCTGCATGTGCTTCAGTTCGGGAGTCTCGCCGCGGGCGCCGTTGACAAGCGCCCATCAGGACATTACGGTCTTAACCTTATTGCGGGCGGCATAGCCGGCGATGCGGGCGCCATAATAGTCGTCATGGGCCACCGCGTGGGGGCGCGGTCCCACCAGGCTCATCTCGCCCCAGAGCACGTTGAAGAGCTGCGGCAGTTCATCAAGGCTGGTGGTGCGCAGTATGCGGCCAACGCGAGTGACGCGGGGATCGTTTTCCTTTGCCTGCACGACATCGGCGCCGTCTTCCAGGACGCGCATGGAACGGAATTTCAGCATGGCGAAGATGCGGCCGTCCTGGCCGGTGCGATGCTGGGCGAACAGGACCGGGCCGCGCGATTCCAGCGCCACGGCCAGGCTGATGACGGCCAGTACCGGCAGCAGCATCGCGATCAGGGTCAGGCTGACGGCGATGTCGAGGGCACGCTTGGCGGTGAGGCCATGGGTTGGGCGCGACGGCACCCAGAGGCGCAGTTCTTCCAGCGCGAACCCGGCGGCAGGGGGGATTTGGTCCTGAATCGACACGACGAAGGGGCCTTTGAGGCTTCTCGTGGGTCGGTGTTGCAGGGCCCGGGCCAGCCCGGAGGCGCCCGGAAAGCGGCATCTTTGGTGCGAATTGGTACGAAAATGGACCCGCCGGTCCCGCTATGGAACTTTCAGGCCAGCCCGGCTTGCCAGGCCCGCACACGCCGGTTGCCCGCGGCAAGCAGGGGGACGAGGGCGGCGATGTGGCTGTCCCGGGGCCCCAGGCCATAACGGGGCAGGAGGAAAGGGTTGCTGCCCGCGCCTAGCGAGCCGGCCAGGGTGGTGAAGCCATGACTGAAGCCGGCATCGCGCACCGCCTTCCAGGCGCCGGCGCCGACATCCCGGGTGTTGCCGAAGGGATAGGCGAAGAAGCGGCACGCCCCCACTTCCGCCTCGATCCGCGCCTTGGCGCCCGCGGTCTGTCGCGCCAGCCAGGCCGCGCTCTGGCGGTGATGCATCGGCCAATGTTGGTCGGCATGGGCGCCAATGGTGACGCCGCGGGCGGCGAGTGCCCGCACGCCATCCCAATCGAGGAATTTCTCGGACGTGAAACGTTCGATCAGTATTTCGAGTTCGCCGTCCGCAAAGGCGGCGCGCATGGCCGCCAAGGTTTCCTCCGCCTGCTCTCCAGGCAGGAAGCGCAGATTCTCGATGCCGGAAAGTGCAGATTTCATGCGACTTTCTTCGTCACCGAGGCGCATCTCACCAAGATGAGGCAGGCGATGCGAACCCGGCGGGGCATGGAAATAAAATAGCCGCGCCACGAAGATCGGGTTGGGCAGGCCGGTGCCGATATGCGCGGTAGAGACGAACAGCGTCCATGGCATCCGGTATTCCTCAAGGATGTCGGCGGCGACCGTCAGCGCGTTGCGGTAGCCGTCATCCGACATCAGAAAGAGACTGCGGCGGTGGCGTTCCGGATGCGCCAGCACATCGTCGAGCGCGCTGAGCGGCAGGACATTGAAATCCTTCAGCCCGTCCAGGATGGCGCGGAACTGCGCCACCTCATGGTGATTGGTCTGAACCCGCGCATCGTCCGTCCGCGGCTCGACCCCGTGGAAGAACAGGGCGGCGGGCTGGCCGGCATGGCGCAGAGCCGCCGGGGGAAGCCAGCGACCCAGTTCACGCGCCCATTGTCCCATCAGGCCCATGCCGCATCATGGCGGGAGGGCTGTTAACCCCCCGTTTCCGCCGCAGGATTGATATTCATATATTAGAATCAATATCTTATGTGATGCAGGGGGCGCGCCGGCGGCCGCCGGCCCTTGGGTGGCCCTGTTTGGTGGAAGAAGCCGGCCACCCGCAAAGGCGCGCCGAAAACGATGTCCGGCGACCAAGGGAGATGAAACATTCATCCGGTGTCCCGTCCTGCGGAACCGGCGCATGAAAGCCCGGTGAAAAGGCCTTTGTCCCAATTCTTGTCCGGTTCCAGGGCAAATGCGGCCATGAGCGTAGCCCGGCCCGGCCAGATGTACCGGCGGCCCCGCAACCTGAGACAGATTCGACATATTTTCGGGCCATGGGGCTGCTATCTCACCGCTCGCAACCGGGGTAGTAGGAGCCCCGGTAACATTGGCATTTCACGCTCTGCCGGATGCGCGGCGAACGGAAAGATACGGACTGGACGATGACTATTGACCGCCCGAATGACGAAGACCTCTCCATCTGGAAGCGCTACCCGCGTTTCACCCGCGTGGGGGCTATCCTGCTCGGCCTGGTGGTGATTGCCGGCGCTATCTGGCTCATCTATCCGCCGGCCCAGATCGGGCGCGGCCCCGGTGGCATCGCCGGCCGCGGCGGACGCGGCGGCTTCAACCAGACGGCCCAGCCCGTCGGCGTGGCCAAGGTCGTCAGCGGCGACCTCAACGTCACCGTCAATGCCCTCGGCACCGTGACCCCGCTCGCCACCGCCCAGGTGAAGCCGCAGGCCAGCGGCATGCTGGTCAAGATCAATTTCACCGAAGGCCAGATGGTGAAGGCCGGCGACGTGCTGGCGGAGATCGATCCGCGGACCTATCAGGCGGCGCTGGACCAGGCCAAGGCGCAGCTGGCGCAGGATCAGGCGAACCTCGCCAACCAGAAGACGGACCTGGCGCGCTATGAGCAGCTGGCGCAGCAGAATGCCGTCTCGCAGCAGCAGCTGGCGAGTTCCCGGACCCAGGTCGCCCAGACCACCGCCCGCGTCCAGGCCGATCAGGCCAGCGTGCAGAACGCCAGCATCAATCTCGGTTACACACGCGTCATCGCGCCGGTCTCGGGCCGCGTCGGCCTGCACATGGTCGATGTCGGCAACATCGTCTCCAATGGCGGCAACGCCATTGTGGTGGTGACCCAGCTCGATCCCATGTCGGTGCTGTTCACCGTTCCGGAAGACAATGTCGCCGCCATCCTCGAGCAGGTGAATGCGGGCAATACCCTGTCGGTCGATGCCTATGACCGCAGCCAGACCACCAAGATCACCTCGGGCACCCTGGCGACGGTGGACAATCAGATTGATACCACCACCGGCTCGGTGAAGCTGCGTGCCATCTTCGACAACAAGGACGGCAAGCTCTATCCCAATCAGTTCGTCAACGTGAAACTGCTGGTCAACACGCTGCACAACCAGACCATCGTGCCGCTGCCGGCGATCCAGCATGGCACCGACGGTCTTTTCGTCTTCGTGGTTTCGCCGGACAAGACGGTGAGCCAGCGCGCGGTGAAGACCGGCATTCAGGATGGCGAGAAGATCGCCATCACCGAGGGCCTGGAGCCGGGCGACACGGTCGTGATTGACGGCGCCGATCGTCTGCGCGACGGCGCCCAGGTCAGCATCCCCAATCCCAGCGGCACCATCCAGGCGCCCTCGGCCGGCGCCGGTGGTGCCGCGGGTCGGGCTGGCGGCGGACGCGGTCAGTTGACGCCGGCGGTGCTGGCGCGCGTCACGGCAGCATGCGGTGAGGACACCAAGAAATATTGCGCCACGCCCGAGCAGCTGACGCCGCCCCGCAACGCCAATGGCGGCGGGCAGCGCGGCGGCGCCGGCGGCGGGTTCGGCGGTGGCCCTGGCGGCGGCGGCTTCGGTGGCGCTCCCGGTGGCGGCGGCGGTGGCTTTGGCGGTGGTCAGGGCGGCGCCGGCCGCGGTGGCGCCGGCAACAATGCTGCGATGACCCCGGAAATGCGCCAGCAGATGCGCGTGGTCGCCTGCCTGCAGCGCAATCGCGTCGCGCTTACCGCCCAGTGCACGGCGGCCCTGCCGGCCCAGCGCCAGCGCGGCGGCGGCGGTTTCGCAGGCGGTGGCGGCGGCTTTGGCGGCGGTCCCGGTGGCGGTGGTGGTTTCCCGTAACCCTTAGCTTCGGCATCTGTTAACAGCATGAATCCCAGCGCACCCTTCATCAAACGGCCGGTGGCGACGTCGCTGCTGATGATCGCCATCCTGCTGGTGGGTCTGGTCGGCTTCAGCTTCCTGCCGCTCTCGGCCCTGCCGGAGGTGGATTATCCCACCATCCAGGTGCAGACCTTCTATCCGGGCGCCAGCCCGGATGTGATGGCCACCTCGGTCACCGCGGTGCTGGCGCGCAATTTCGGCCAGATGCCGGGCCTGAAGGAAATGACCTCGGTGTCGTCCGGCGGCCAGTCGGTGCTGACGCTGCAGTTCAACCTGTCGCTGAGCCTGGACATCGCCGAGCAGCAGGTTCAGGCCGCGATCGCGCAGAGCAACCAGTTGCCCAGCGGCCTGCCGCAGCCTCCAATCTATCGCAAGGTCAACCCGACCGACGCGCCGGTGATCACCCTGGCGCTGCATTCCACCAGCCTGCCGGTGACCAAGATCCAGGAAATCGCCGATACGCGCATCGCCTCGCGCATTTCGCAGCTCGATGGCGTCGGCGTCGTCTCCATGCCGGGCGCGCCCCGTCCCGCCGTGCGCGTGCAGGCCAACCTGAAGCAGCTCGCGGCCTATGGCCTCAACATCGACGACCTGCGCACCACCATCAACAACAACAATTCCAACGCCGCCAAGGGTACCTTCGATGGCGGCAGCCAGTCCTACACCATCAACGCCAACGACCAGCTGCAGAGCGCTGACGAATACAAGCGCATCATCGTCACCTACAAGAACGGCGCCCCGGTCTATCTTTCCGACGTCGCCGACATCTCCGAAGGCGCCGAGAACAACAGGCTGGCCAGCTGGGCCGGCCTGCCCGACGGGCGCGGCACCGTTCCCGCCGTCCTGATCAATGTGCAGCGCCAGCCGCAGGCCAACGTCATCGCCGTCGTCGACCAGATCAAGGAACTGGTGCCGATGATGCGTTCGGGCCTGCCCGGTTCGATGTCGCTGGATATCCTGACCGACCGTACCGCCTCGATCACCGCCTCGGTCGAGGACGTGGAATTCGAGCTCTGCCTTGCCGTGGTGCTGGTGGTGCTGGTGATCTTCGTCTTCCTGCGCAACATCCCGGCCACCATCATTCCCGGCCTGTCGGTGCCCCTCTCCATCATCGGCACCTTCGCGGTGATGTACCTGCTGGGCTTCTCGCTCAACAACCTGTCGCTGATGGCGCTGACCATCTCGGCCGGTTTCGTGGTCGACGACGCCATCGTGATGATCGAGAACATCTCGCGCTATCTCGAGAATGGCGAAACCCCTTTCAACGCCGCCATGAAGGGCGCCGGCGAAATCGGGTTCACCATCGTATCGTTGACCGTCTCGCTGCTGGCGGTTCTGATCCCCCTTCTCTTCATGCAGGAGGTGGTGGGCCGCCTGTTCCGCGAATTCGCCATCACGCTCTCCATCACCATCCTGATCTCGGCGGTGGTCTCGCTCACCATGGTGCCGATGCTCTGTGCCAAGCTGATGCGCAGCCACGACCCCAGCGCCCCCATGCACCACAGCAGGTTTTTCCTGCTGACCGAACGCTGGTACGAGAAGCTGGTGTCCGGCTATGACCGCGTGCTGGTCTGGGTGCTGGACCATCAGCGCTTTACCCTGGGCGTGGCGGTCGGCACGGTGGCATTGACCGTGGTGATGTACATCTTCATCCCCAAGGGCTTCTTCCCGCTGCAGGACACCGGCTTCATCCAGGCCATCACCGAGGCGGGCCCGACCGTATCCTTCGAGGCGATGGCCGACCGCCAGAACCGGCTTGCCGAAGAGGTGTTGAAGGATCCGGCCGTGGCCAGCCTGTCCTCGGTCATCGGCGTGGACGGCACCAACAACACCCTCAACAGCGGCCGTTTCCTGATCAACCTCAAGCCCAAGGGCGATCGCGACGGCGTCGTCGACGTGGTCGCCCGCCTCAAGGAGCTGGGCCACAAGGTCCCCGGCATCACCTTCTATCTGCAGCCGGTGCAGGATCTTTCGACCGATGCCGTGGTCAGCCGCGCCCAGTACAATTTCGCGCTGCAGGCGGCCTCGACCGCCGACCTCAACGCTTTCGTGCCCAGGCTGATGGCCCAGCTGGCCAAGCTGCCGCAGATCGCCAACGCGACGACCGCCTTCCTCGACAAGGGCCTTACGGCCTATCTGGTGGTGGACCGCGACACCGCCGCCCGCTTCGGCATCACCGCGACCTCGGTGGACAATGCGCTCTATTCCAGCTTCGGACAGCGCTTTGTCTCCACAATCTATACCCAGTCCAACCAGTACCGCGTCATCGTCGAGGCCGATCCCAAGTCGCAGAGCGATCTGCGTGCCCTGGAAGAGCTCTATCTGCCGGGCCCCGGCGGCGGCCAGGTGCCGCTCTCGGCGGTTGCGCATGTCGAAAAGCGCACGGCCCCGCTGGAGATCGACCATCTCGGCCAGTTCCCGGCCGCCAACATCTCGTTCGACGTCGCCAAGGGTTATTCGCTGGGCGCGGCGGTGGATGCGATCCAGCAGGCCGAGTTGGATGCCGGCATGCCCGCCACCATCACGGCGGAATTCCAGGGTTCGGCCAATTCCTTCCGTTCGGCCCTGACCAGCGAAATCCTCCTGATCATCGCCGCCATCATCACCGTCTATATCGTGCTGGGCGTGCTCTATGAGAGCTTCATCCATCCGGTGACGATCCTCTCGACCCTGCCGTCGGCGGGCGTCGGCGCGCTGCTCTTCCTGATCGTCACGGGCCACGACCTCAACATCGTCTCGATCATCGGCATCATCCTCCTGATCGGCATCGTGATGAAGAACGCCATCATGATGATCGACTTCGCGCTCGAGGCCGAGCGCAACGAGGGCAAGGATTCCACCTCCGCCATCCACCAGGCGGCACGCTTACGCTTCCGTCCCATCCTGATGACCACGGTGGCTGCCTTGTTCGGCGCCCTGCCTTTGGTCTTCAGCGGCGGCATGGGCTCGGAATTGCGCCATCCCCTGGGCATCGCCATCTGCGGCGGCCTGCTGATGAGCCAGCTGCTCACCCTCTTCACCACCCCGGTGATCTATATATACTTCGGCAAGCTGGGCGATGACCTGCGCGCCTGGCGCGCGCGCCGCCGCGGGCCTGCCACCACCACGGCCCCCCAGGCGCCCTAAAGGACCACGGCCATGATTTCAGCCTTCGTCCGACGTCCCATCGCCACCTCGCTGCTGGCGGTGGGGCTCGCCCTGTCCGGCATCGGCGCCCTGACGCTGTTGCCGGTGGCGCCGCTGCCCAATATCGACATTCCCACCGTCAGCGTTTCCGCCAGCATGGCCGGCGCCAATCCCGAAACCATGTCCTCCTCGGTGGCGACACCGCTGGAGCGGCATCTGCGCGCCATCTCCTCGGTCACCGAGATGACGTCTTCCTCTCGCGTCGGCAGTTCGCAGATCACGCTGCAGTTCGATATCAGCCGCGACGTGGACGGCGCGCTTCGCGACGTGCAGGCGGCGATCCAGGCGGCGATGACGGATCTGCCGTCCTCGCTGCGCAACCCGCCCCAGGCACGCAAGTTCAACCCGGCGAACCAGCCCATCCTGGTCCTGGCGCTGACCTCGTCCACCCTGTCGCCGGCGGGCATCTATGACTCCGCCTCCAACATCCTGCAGCAGCGCCTCTCCCAGATCGAAGGCGTCGGTGACGCCACCCCGCAGGGCGCGACCCAGCCGGCCATCCGCGTCGAGCTCAATCCCCTGGCCATCTTCAAGCTGGGCATCAACCTCAACACCATCAGCGGCGCCATCCGCTCCGCCAATGCCGGCGCCAATACGCCCAAGGGTGTCATCGAGCAGGGCAACCAGCGCGTCCAGATCTATTCCAACGACAATGCCAGCACGGCGGCGGACTTCCGCAACCTGATCGTCGCCTATCGCAACAATTCGCCGGTGCGGCTCTCCGACGTGGCCGAGGTGTATGACGGGCAGGAAAATGTTCGTAACATGGGCGTCGCCAACGGCAAGCCGGCGGTGCTGATCAGCATCACCCAACAGCCCGGCAGCAACGTCATCCAGGTGGTGGACCGCATCAAGGCCATCCTGCCAGAGCTGCAACGGGCACTGCCGAATGCCATCGATCCCATCCTCGTGGTGCAGGACCCGACCGTCTCCATCCGCAACTCGGTTCGCGATGTCGAGGTGACGCTGGTGCTTTCCACCCTCCTGGTGGTGCTGGTGGTCTTCTTCTTCCTGCGCAATCTGCCGGCAACCATGGTGCCGGCGGTGTCGGTGCCGCTGGCGCTGCTCGGCACCTTCAGCCTGATGTATGCCTTCGGCTACAGCCTCAACAATTTCTCCCTGATGGCGCTCATCATCTCGACTGGATTCGTGGTGGACAACGCCATCGTGGTGCTGGAGAACGTCACCCGTCACCTCGAGGAAGGCCGGCCCAAGCTGGAGGCCGCCTTGGTCGGCACCAGCGAAGTCGCCTTCACCGTTGTCTCGATGAGCATTTCGCTGGTGGCGGTGTTCATCCCGATCCTGTTCTTCCCGGGCATCGTCGGCAAGATTTTCCATGAATTCGCCATGGTGCTGACCCTGGCCATCTTCGTTTCGCTGGTGGTCTCGCTTTCCGTCACGCCGATGATGTGCGCCTACATCTCCTTCGCCGATCCGGAGAAGGAGAGCGGCGCGATGCGGGTGGCTCGCCGGACCTTCGAGGCCAGCGCCGAATTCTATCGCAGGTCTCTTGCCTGGTCGCTGGACAATCCCAAGACGGTGATGACCACCCTGTTGGTCGCCGTCGTGCTCAACGTCTATCTCTATTCCATCGTGCCTGGCGGTTTCTTCCCGCAGACCGACGAGGGCCGCCTGAACGGCAGCATTCGCGGCGACCAGACCGCCTCCTTCGATTCCATGAAGCCGAAATTCCAGAAATTCATGGACATCGTCCGCAAGGATCCTGCGGTGCAGACCGTGGCCGGCACGCTGCAGAACAATGGCGGCAACCTCTTCATCACCCTCAAGCCGCCGGCCGAGCGTGGCCATGTCACCAGCGACGACGTCCGCCTGCGGTTGATGCCGCAATTCGATTCCATTCCCGGCGCCCGCGCCTTCATCAATTCGGTCAGTTCCACCGGCGTGCGGGTCGGCGGCCGCCAGGGCACCGCCAATTACCAGTATACGGTGCAGGCCGACTCTATCGCCGACCTCAAGGAATGGGTTCCCAAGATCCAGCAGGCGCTGCTGAATGTGCCGGAAATCGAATCCGTCGATCCCGACCAGCAGCCCGGCGGCCTGGAAATGGAGCTCAAGATCGACCGCATCACCGCGTCGCGCATGGGCATCGCAACCAATCTGATCTCCGGCACGCTGCAGAACCTGTTCAGTCAGAATCCCGTCTCGACCATCTACAAGGACAAGAACCAGTACCGGGTCATCATGGAAGTGAACCCGAACTTCTGGAAAAGCCCGCAATCGCTGCGCGACGTCTATGTCTCGACGTCGGGCAACATTTCCGGCTCGCAGGCCGCCGCCGGCAGCGTCGTCATCACCCCGCCGGCCGGTGCGACCGCCAGCGCCAGCATTGCCGAGGCCCAGGCAGCGGCCGAGGCCGTGCGCAACCAGCAGCAGAACGCGCTCACCAGCACCGGGCGCGGCGGCGGCTCGACCAGTGCCGCGGTCTCCACCCGGGCCGAGAAGATGGTTCCGCTGGACGCCTTCATAAGCATGGAGCCGGGCACGGCGCCGCTCTCGGTCAACCATCAGGGCGTCTTCGTCGCCACCACCTTCTCCTACAACGCGGCCGAAGGCGTCACGGTCGCCCAGGCCACCGATGCCATCAACCGGACCATGGCGGCAATCCATGTGCCGATCTCGGTGCATGGCGCGTTCGCCGGTACCGCCCAGCTTGCCAACAATACGGCTGCCCAGATCCCGCTCCTGCTGCTGGCGGCGGTGGTGATCATCTACATCGTGCTGGGCATTCTCTATGAAAGCTACATCCACCCGCTCACCATTCTTTCCA
>CAZYGO010000362.1:0-2760 GCA_964647455.1 uncultured Rhizobium sp. | reverse complement strand
AGAAAATTCGTCATGTTTCCCCAACCAGAACGTTACTCTGGCCTGTATTGCTCTCTAGACGGGTAACAGGGCTTGCCCTATAAGGCCCGATATAGGAATAATAACCGGATTTCCGGACTGCTTTCTTAATTGTTAACGCGGTGGGATGCTGACACATCTTCAAATCTGGCGCGCCATAGACGCGCTTGCGATGCGGCATAACATGTCGCCCTCGGGCTTGGCCAAGCTGGCGGGACTGGATCCCACCACCTTCAACAAGTCCAAGCGCGGCACGACCAGCGGGAAGCTGCGCTGGCCCTCGACCGAAAGCATCGCCAAGGTCCTGGCCGCCACCGGCGCCAGCCTGGAAGATTTCGTCCTACTGGTGGCCGAGCCTGGCACGGCGCGGCGTACCCGCATGGTGCCGCTGATCGGCATGGCCCAGGCGGGCGCGGCCGGCTTTTTCGACGATGCCGGTTTCCCGGCCGGCAGCGGCTGGGAAGAGATCGCCTTTCCCGAACTGGCCGACGAGCATTGCTACGCCCTGGAGATCACCGGCGATTCCATGAGGCCGGTCTACCGCGACGGCGATCGCGTCATCGTTTCCCCCGCCTCCGGCAATCTGCGCAAGGGCGACCGCGTAGTGGTCAAGACCCATGCCGGCGAGGTGATGGCCAAGGAACTCGGCCGCCTGACGGCCCAGCGCATCGAACTCAAAAGCTTCAATCCCCAGTTCGAGGATCGCAGCTTCGCGCTCAACGAAGTGGCGTTCGTGCATCGGATCATCTGGGCGAGCCAGTAGCCGCGTTCCCGCGCCTTGCGTTTGGATCGATTTGACAGTTTTTCCATATTTCGCTAAATAACGAAATAAAGATGCGGCGCGGGCGCGCCATGAGGGGGAACGCGGCCATGGAAACGATGCTCAATCCGTTCGGCCGGATCGGCCCCGCCAAATTCCGCAACGCGGCGCTCGTCCTCATCGCGGTGGGCGCGGTGATTTCGCTTCTGCCGGCCATCGTTCCGACGATGGCGCTCTGGACCTATGCCAGCCTGCTGCTGCTTTACCCCTGGGTCGTGATCTGGGTGAAACGCCTGCACGATGCCGGCAAGTCCGGCAAATGGTTCCTGGCCATCTTCGCGGCCTGGTTCGCCATTGGCGCAACGGCGAGCTATTTCATCTCCGCGCGCTTCGCGCCGGCCATGCCGGCAAAGCCCAACCCGGCCGAGGTCTGGGGGCTGGTGGCGGCGCGGATGCAGGCCGTGGCGATCCCAGGCACCATAGCCTCGGTGGTCATCGCGCTCGCCTTCGCCCTGATCATCAATGAAGAGCTGAAATCGGACCCCCAAGAAAACGCCTACGGCCCGCCGCCTTCGCGGTAGTCGCGGCCGGCGGGACGCTTCAGGGATAGCCCTGGAATTTGCGCACCCGCGCATCGAAGGCGGGACGGCTGCCGTTCAGCAGCGTCCTCAATTCCGCCGCACGCGCCTGCAGCGCCTTGTCATAGGCTGTGGTGGCGCCTGCGCGCATCGCCGCATCCAGTTCGGCGACGATGCGGGCGCGATGGGCGTCGAGATCCAGCGCCGCCAGCGCCAGCGCGATCTGGTAGCGCACCGCGGCATTCTCCGGCGCCAGCCGGCCAGCGCGATCGAACAGGACCATCGCCTCGGCCAGCGTCGCGCCATAAAGCACGCGGGCCAGGAACGGACCGGCTCCCTTCACCACCTCGATATGCCAGGCGCCAAGCGCCGAAACCGCATTGGCATTGGCGGGGTTGGCGCGGATCGCCGCATCCAGCGCGGCACGGGCACGCCCGGGCAGGCCGTGCAGGCGGGCCCAGGCCACGCCCTTGATCCGGGTCTGGTACCCCAGCGCCGCCGCCAGCCAGGTCTGGCCATCGCTTGATTGCGGATCGGCCGCCACGGCCTGCAGCGCCAGCGTCTCGGCCTGCTGCAGGCATTCGAAGCAGGGCGTGTTGCGCAGCATCGCATCCGACAGTGCCGCCCGCGCCGCGATCGCGTAGCCGGCGGCATCATGCGCCGCCTCGCCGGCCCGAATGGCATCGGCATAGTCGCCACGGGCATAGAGCGCGGTTGCCGGCATATCCTGCGCGCCCGCCGGCAGCGCCAGCAGCAGCAGCAGACCGGCAAGCCACCGCCTCATGGCGCGAGGAAATCTCCCGCCAGGGCCTTGCGGATCATGGCTGCGGTTTCGCGCGTGCCAAACAGGGCGGCGAAAGAGCCGAAGCGGGGGCCGGCGCCCTGGCCGAACAGCACCTCGTAGAGCGCCGCGAACCAGGCGCGTAAGGGATCGAAGCCATGCGCCTTGCCGACTTCGTAGACCACGTCCTGCACCGCCGCACCGTCGCGCGCGTCGCCCATCGCCTCGAAGCGCGCCGCCAGGTCTTCCAGCGCCGCGCGTTCCTTGGCGTCGGGCGCGCGGTACTGCTTCGACGGCTTCACGAAGTCTTCGTAGTAGCGCAAGGCATAGCCGACCAGCTTGTCCAGGCCGGGATTGGCCTCGGGCGACGCGCCCGGCGCATAGGCGCGGATATTGCCCCACAGCACCTCGCGCGTATGGGCGTTGGACGCCGACACCAGATTGAGCAGCAGCGCGAAGCTGACGGGATAGCGTTCGTCGGGCGGGGTGCCGCCATGGATGTGCCAGACCGGATTTTCCAATCGCGCGACTTCATCCGCATGGTTGGAATGATACGCCTCGAGGAAGGCGATATATTCGTCCACCGCCTTGGGGATGACGTCGAAATGGAGCCGCTTGGCGGT
>CAZYGO010000361.1:0-3043 GCA_964647455.1 uncultured Rhizobium sp. | reverse complement strand
AGGGCGGCGACCAGCAGAAGAAGGTCGGCCAGCTTTCCGGCGGCGAGCGCAACCGCGTCCATCTCGCCAAGATGCTGAAATCGGGCGCCAATTTGCTGCTGCTGGACGAGCCGACCAACGACCTGGACGTGGACACGCTGCGCGCGCTGGAGACGGCGCTGGAGGACTTCGCCGGCTGCGCCATGATCATCAGCCATGACCGCTGGTTCCTCGACCGCATCGCCACCCATATCCTGGCCTTCGAGGGCGACAGCCATGTGGAATGGTTCGAGGGCAATTTCCAGGACTATGAGGCCGACAAGAAGCGCCGCCTGGGCGTGGATGCCGACCAGCCGCACCGCATCAAGTACAAGCGGTTCGCCCGCGCCTGATCGCGCGATTTTGCGAGGCGAGCGGGTTTTTCTAGGGCGGCGTCCCGCCGGACGCTTCGCGCCGCGCCGCCAGCATGGCGACGACGCGCGCGGTCAGCCAGAGCAGCGCCGCAAGGGCCACCCCGGCCATGGCCCATTGCACCAAGGCGGGGGCATCGTCCCAGGTCGGCCGCGGCCAGGCGAACTGCCGCAGCAGGTCGAAGCGGTCCTGCATCCAGTGCCAGGCCTGGTGCGCCACGATGACGGAAAGGATGATGAGCCCCAGGCGCCCGGGAACCACGCGCCGGAAGAGCAGGTTCAGCGCCGGCACCGCCAGCAGCAGCACCAGGATCTGGCCGAGTTCGACCCCGACATTGAACGAGAAAAGCGACGTCAGCAGGTGCGAGCCGGCGAATTGCAGGGCGTGGCGCAGGCCGAAGGAAAAGCCGAAGCCATGCACCAGGCCGAAGCAGAAGGTGATGATCCAGCGATGCGCCGGCCTCAGCACCACGATGTTCTCCAGCGCCATGTAGAAGATCGAGAGCGCGATCAGCACCTCGATAAGCGGCGGAAACCACAGCGCATCCGGCGCCAGGTTGTAGGCCGAGGCGAACAGGGTCAGGGAATGGGCGATCGTGAAGGCGCTGACCACGCCCACCAGCGGCAGCAGGCGGCGGAAGGGAAGCACCAGGCAGAGCAGGAAGAGCAGATGGTCCGTGCCTTCCAGGATATGGTTGAACCCCATCACCACAAAGCGGACGGCCGCATTGAGCCAGCTGGGATCGAGCTGGACCAGCCCGGCATCGCCCTCCAGTTCATAGGCGCGGTCCAGGCCATCCGGCGGCAGGAATTGCACCGTTGTGACTTCCCTCAGCGCCAGCCGGTCGAACGCCGCGTGCATGGAAAAGCGCGCGCGATCGGACTGGATGGGGTAATCGAGCACCACGTCCAGCAGGCCCTGCTCCCAGTAGATCGTCTCGGCCGGGTTGAGCGGCGGTCCGGTGACATGGGCCAAGGCGCGCGCATAGCTGCTGAAGCTGGCGTCCGCGTCGAGCGACATGCGCACCGCGGTGATGCGCGGGGCGGGCAGCAGCCGGCCATCCTCATAGACATCCATGCTGGACAGCAGGCCCAGCCGCGCGGCGTCGCGCAGGAACGGCTCGACCTTCGCCAGGTCCACGAAATCGCGCTCGCGCCGGGGATATTCGGCGTCCGGCAGCGATTTCAGGGGCATGCGCACCACCAGGCGCAGCGTATGGCCCTGTGGCTTGACGAACATGCGCACGATCGCGCTGGCGGGAATGTCATGCGCCGGCGCCGGGGCCGCCCACAGCATCATGGCGGCGGCGATGACCACCAGGCGGCGCATGGAAAACTCCGTCAGCGGGCGGCGGTCGCCGGCCAGGGCACGCCCAGATCCTTCCTGGTCACCGGCACGGTGCCCTTGAGCAGGAAACGCTGCACCCGCTTACCTTCATAGGTTTCGGTCGTATAGAGGTTGCCTTCGTGATCTATGGCGATCGAATGCACGGCGTGGAACTGGCCCGGCTGGCGGCCACCATCGCCGAAATTGGCGACTTCCTGCATTGAATTGCGGTCGATGATGCGGATCTTGTCGTTCACTCCATCCACCAGGAAGAAATAGCGCTGCTGCGGATCGTGGGAGAAGGCGATGTCCCAGGCCGAGCCGTTCTCGCGCGTGTTGACGGCATAATAGCCTTCCTTGACGAACTTGCCCTCGGGCGTGAACACCTGCACCCGGTCGTTGACGCGGTCGCAGACATAGATGAGGCGGTCCACCGACATGTCGGCGCAATGCACCGGCGTGCGGAACTGCTGGGCATGCGGCTGCGAGGCGTCATAGGCGGGCAGCGGGGTATCGTCCGGCTTGTTGCCATAGGCGCCCCACCAGCGCTTCATGCGGCCGGTATCGGCATCCAGCACGGCGACGCGCTTGTTGAGATAGCCGTCGGCGATATAGGCCTCGTTTTCCCTGGGGTCGACGAAGATCTTGGCGACGCGGCCGAAATTCATCGTGTCGTTGCTGTTGCCCGCGAAACCGGCGACCGATCCCTCGCCGGCGCCGGCCGCGGCGGCCGCCTGGCGCCGCGCGCCCTTCTTGCCGATCTGCAGCAGGAACTTGCCGTCCTTGGTGAATTTCAGGATCTGGGAATCGGGACCGCCATTGCCGCCGATCCAGACATTGCCCTTATAGTCCACGAAGATGCCGTGATTGGAGTCGGGCCATTCGTAACCCTGGCCCGGCCCGCCCCAGGACCGCAGCAGATTGCCGGCCTGGTCGAATTCCAGGACCGGGGGCGCCGCGGTGCAGCAGTCGCCGCCATTGGAGTCGATCAGCTTTTCTTTCTTGTCCAGGGTCGAAGCGCCGCGATGGATAATCCAGATGTGATCATTCGGGTCCACGGTGACGCCGATGGTGGAACCCAGCACCCAATGATTGGGCAGCGGCTTGGGCCACATCGGGTCCACTTCGAATTTGGGCGCCTGCATTTGCTGGGCTTCGGCCCGGCCACCATAGGTCAGGGCCATATGGCCCAATCCCAGCCCTGCCGCCAGAACGGCCAGGCTGCTGCCAATCATGAAATTCCGCGAGCGAACGAAGCCTTTCATAGTCCCTCCAGCAGGACCCCGTCATGGGAGTCCGGTCCTTGTTGTTGAGGGGCAGGTTACAC
>CAZYGO010000360.1:0-4394 GCA_964647455.1 uncultured Rhizobium sp. | reverse complement strand
GTCAGGCCCAGCGAGACCACGTCCGGCCTGCCGTCGTGATTGAAGTCGGCGATCGCCAGCGAATAGCCCTGACCGATGCCATGGGCGATATGGTGGATGATGAACGGTGCGGTGACCGGGGGTGGCGAAACATTGCCGGGTGCCTCGGCCGATGAGGCGAGGCCCGCCATCGCGAGGCCGGAAATGGCAACGCAGAAAAGCGAAAGCGCGAAGCGAACCAAGACCTGTCTCCCGATAATTTTAGTTATGGGAATACGATTCGGTTTCCACAAGGTGAAGATCGCCACCCTGCCCTGTTCGAATCGCACGAATCACTTCGGGAAACAACACGGGTCAGGCCGCGTCGGAGACCACGCGGTTCCTGCCGTTGCGTTTGGCGCGGTAGAGCGCCTGGTCGGCGCGGTGCAGCAGGGCCTCGGCGGTGTCGCCCTCGCCTTCGGCCTTGGCGATGCCGATGGAGATGGTGATGTTCAGGTGGCCGGGATTGCGGCTGATCCTGACGGGCGTGGTTTCGATCGAATGGCGCAGGCGCTCGGCGATGTTGGTGGCGAACGCCATGTCGGTATCGGGCATGGCGACCACGAATTCCTCGCCGCCATAGCGGCAGGCCAGGTCGATGCCGCGGACGTTGGCGGCGATGCGGCCGGCGAATTCCTTCAGCACCTCGTCGCCGATGTCATGGCCATGGGTGTCGTTGACCTGCTTGAAATAGTCGATGTCCATGATGACGAAGGCCAGCGGCCTTTCGTTGCGGCGGGCATTTTCCAGCAGATTGTCGAGATGGCGCGCCATGTAGCGGCGATTGTGCAGGCCGGTGAGCTGGTCGGTGATCGCCATTTCCAGCGAAAGCTGGACATTGTGGCGCAGCCGGTCGGAATAGCGCTTCTTGCGCAGCTGGGTGCGCACGCGCGCCACCAGCTCGTTCTTGTCCACCGGGCGGGTGAGATAGTCGTTGACGCCCCTCTCCAGCGCCTGGGTGAGCTTCCTGCGGTCGCCGTCGGAAACGATCACCAGGATGGGGACGTTGCGCCCTTCCGGCAGCGAGCGCAGCTGCGAGCAGAGGCGAAGGCCGTCAAAGCCGCGCATGCCCAGCGAAACCACGATCAGGTCGTAGTCGCCGCCCTTTACCCGCACCAGGGCTTCCTCGAACGTGTCAACGGCGGAGACTTCATGCGCGCCCTTCAGCGCGCTCTCGAACCAGGCGACGCTTTCGGCGCGGTCCTCGATCACCAGCAGGCGGCCGGTGGGATTGGCGTCCAGCAGCGTCTCGGCGGGATCGATCAGGCCCATGGACTGGCCGGTCGATTCGCGCATCCGCAGCTCGTCGGTCATCATTTTCAGGCGCACCAGCGAGCGGACGCGGGCGAAGAGCGCGGCATCGTCCACCGGCTTGGTGAGGAAATCGTCGGCGCCCGCTTCCAGGCCGGCGACGCGGTCGGAGGGCTGGTCGAGGGCGGTGACCATCACCACCGGGACATGGGCGGTCCGGGGGTTGGACTTGATGCGGCGGCAGACCTCGAAGCCGTCCATGCCGGGCATCATCACGTCGAGCAGGACGATGTCGGGAATGGTCTCTTCCATCTTCGCCAGGCATTCCAGCCCGTTGAAGGCGGACATGACCTCGAAATACTCGGCCGTGAGCTTGGCTTCGAGCAGCTTGACGTTGGAAATGATGTCGTCGACGACCAGGACACGCGCGGTCATGGGGGTGCTGTTCCTGGTGTTATCCGACGAAGCGCTTCACGGTTTCCAGAAAGCTCGTCACCGAAATGGGCTTGGAGATATAGGCCTCGCAGCCGCCCTGGCGGATCACTTCCTCGTCGCCCTTCATGGCGAAGGCGGTGACGGCGACCACGGGAATGGCCTTCAGCGAGTCGTCTTCCTTCAGCCACTTGGTGACTTCCAGGCCGGAGACTTCGGGCAGCTGAATGTCCATCAGGATCAGGTCGGGATGGTGCTCGCGGGCGATGTCCAGCGCCTCCATGCCGTCCTTGGTCTGCAGGATGTTGTAGCCATGGGCGTCGAGAAGGTCGTGGAAGAGCTTCATGTTCAGCTCATTGTCCTCGACGATGAGAACGGTCTTGGTCTTGGCGTCCATGACTTGACTCTCCGGCGTTGCCCAACGCCCAATTCTGCCAAGCCCGGAACGGGCCCCCGAAAGGGTTTGGCCTGCCTTGCCAGTATGCCGATAAGGTCTTAACGCTCCCTTGATGCGACACGCCCAAAAACCCGCGCAAAGCGCGGAAATTCTCGCCCTGGAGGCCCTCTCCTGGCTGGCCGGGACGGACGGCGGACTGGAGCGGTTCCTGGCCGCCACCGGCAGCGATCCGGCGACGTTGCGGGCGGCGGCAGGCAGCCGCGACACCGCCCGGTCGCTGCTGGATTTTCTGCTGGCCAATGAAGACCTTCTGCTCGCCTTCTGCGACGCCACGCAAACCGCGCCGCAGGCCATCCACGCCGCCCTTCATCGCCTGGAGGGACCCTGATGCGGCTGGGGATAGACTTGGGGGGCACCAAGACCGAGATCCTGGCCCTGGACGGCGCCCGCGAGGTGCTGCGCCGCCGGGTGGCGACGCCCCGGGACTATGACGCCACCCTTGCCGCCATCCAGGCGCTGGTTGCGGCAAGCGGCGTGGACGCGCCGGTCGGCATCGGCATTCCCGGCACCGAAACGGCGGACGGCACGATCAAGAACGCCAACTCGACCTGGCTGAACGGGCGGACGCTGCGCGCCGACCTGGAGCGGGCGCTGGAGCGGAAGGTCCGGCTGGCCAATGACGCCAACTGCTTTGCCATGTCGGAAGCCACCGATGGCGCGGCTGCGGGCGCGGGCGTGGTCTTTGGCGTCATCGCCGGCACGGGTATCGGCGGCGGCGTGGTGGTAGATGGGAAAGTGATCGGCGGCGCCCATGGCATCGGCGGCGAATGGGGACACATCCCCCTGCCCGCGCCTTCGCTGGAGGAATTGCGGGATGCGCCGGCCTGCTATTGCGGCAAGCGCGGCTGCCTGGAGGCCTGGTGCAGCGGACCGGGCATCGCCGCGGAATTCCAGCGCGTTGCCGGGCGGACGATACCGACCGAAGAAATCGCCACGTCCGACGGCGTCGAGGAACGCGCCGCCATGGCCCGCCACGCCGACCGGCTGGCGCGGGGGCTTGCCACCGTCTGCAACATCCTCGATCCGGACGTCATCGTACTGGGCGGCGGGCTCTCCAACCTGCCGCATCTGTACGAGGTGCTGCCGCCGCTGGTGGAGCAGTATGCCTTCACCTTGGGCGCCCCGCCCAGGATCGTGAAGAACATGCACGGCGACTCCAGCGGTGTGCGCGGCGCGGCGTGGCTATGGCCGGAGAGCTAAATTCCAAATGTCCTCCCGGCCAAGCGATGCGCGAGCATCGCGCTGAGCCGGGACCCATTTTTCAAGCGGCACAATGGGTCCCGGATAGCCGCTGCGCGGCTTCCGGGATGACACATTGGAGCGAACCATGACCGGCATCGAAAGCTGGCCCGCTTTCTGCCGCGACTGTCTGGCGGACGCGCGGCCGGATGCGGATTCTTTTAATGGCGCTTCGGCTCACGCCTACGCGCTGTGCCCCTATTGTGGCTCAACCCGCATCCTGGCACATCCCGAACTTGACGACCTCTCCATCGCGCACATGGATTGCGACGCCTTTTATGCCGCCATCGAGAAGCGCGACGATCCTTCCCTGAACGACAAGCCGGTCATCGTCGGCGGCGAAACAAGGGGCGTGGTTTCCACCTGTTGCTACATCGCCCGCAAGTTTGGCGTGCGCTCGGCCATGCCGATGTTCCAGGCGAAGAAGCTCTGTCCCCAGGCGGTGATCCTGAAACCCCGCCACGCCTATTATTCCGATATCGCGCGGCAGATCCGCGCCAAGATGGCGGCGCTGACGCCGCTGGTCGAGCCCCTGTCGCTGGACGAAGCCTATCTCGATTTGTCCGGCACCACCCTGATCCACGGCATGTCCCCTGCCCGCACCATGGCGAAACTCGCGGGCGAGATCGCGCGCGACATCGGCATCACCGTTTCCATCGGCCTGTCGGGCAACAAGTTCCTCGCCAAGCTGGCCTCCGAACTGGACAAGCCGCGCGGCTTCGCCGTCATCGGCATGAAGGAGGCGGTCAGCTTCCTGCGCGACAAGAAGATCGGCATCATTCGCGGCGCCGGCAGGGTGCTGGAGGCGCAGCTGGGCCGCGACGGTTTCATGACCATCGGCGATCTTCAGGACGCCGATCCGCGCGACCAGGCGAACCGCTATGGCGCCACCGGCCTGTGGCTGGCGCGCATCGCCCGCGCCCAGGACAGCCGGCCGGTCGATCCCGGCGGCGAGATGAAATCCATCTCCTCGGAAACCACATTCGACCGCGACCTC
>CAZYGO010000359.1:0-10668 GCA_964647455.1 uncultured Rhizobium sp. | reverse complement strand
GGCGCCCTCGGCAGGCGCGCGCGGACGTCGCCCTTGTTGTCGGCCGCCACGCGCTTGAGCCGGCAGATGGCGACGGGTTCGGCCTTGCCGGTCACTTCCTCGACCCGGCCGCGGCGGCAGGCCGGCTCGCAGGGCCGGTCGCAGGTGCGGCCCAGGACTCCGGGAAAGACGTTGGAATGCCAGTTGACCATATAGGCGTCGGAATAACGTCCGGCCGCGATCAGGCGGATATATTCGGGCACCGGCGTATGCGCCGGGCAGGCCCATTGGCAGTCCACCACCTTGTGAAAGTAATCGGGATTGCGGATGTCGGTCGGCGCCATCCCCTGCGCCGCCCCGGCAGTGACAGCCGGTCCTTCCCGCCGCGCCTCGGCGCGGGCGGAGTCATGCACCGATGAACTGCTCATGATCGCTGACCGTCCCCAATGCCCTGCCCTGATACAAGACCAACGCGGTATGGATGCTGTGTCGGCTATGCTGCTGCTGGTCCTGTGTGCCGTTTCCTGTTCTGTCCGATCGGCGTCTTCCCGAGAGGGGCCGACCGCTTTGTCTTTCCTGCCAGCTTATCGGGCTTGGCGCCGGGACAAAAGGCGGGCGGGCCCACGGCCCTCATCGGTGCTCGTTTCCTCAATGAAAATAACCGCTTGGCAAGCGCCTGGCCGCCGGTCACTCGTAGCGCAGCGCCAGCACCGGCTTCTGCCGCGCCGCCGCCAAAGCCTGGCCGGCGACGGTCAGCAGCGCGACCGCCAGCATGGCGAGGCTGCCCGACAGGAAGACCCACCATTGCAGTTCGATGTGATAGGGGAACTCCGCCAGCCAGCGCCGCATCAGCCAGAAGGCTGCCGGCCAGGCGATCAGGTTCGCCAGCAGCACCGGGCGCGAGAACTGCCACAGCAGCAGCGCCACGATCTGGCGGCTTTGCGCGCCCATCGCCTTGCGCACGCCGATCTCCTTGATCCGCTGTCCGGCGGCGGCCAGCGACAGCCCGAACAGGCCGAGCGAGGCCAGCAGCGCCGCCACGACGGCGAAGGCGGCGAAGGCCTGGCCCTGGCGCAGCACGTCGAGCTGCTGCTGCTGGACGAAGGCATCCAGGAAGATGCGGTTGATGGGATCGGGCGAATGGCGTTTCCAGATCGCGTCGATCGCCGTCAGCGTTTCGGGGATATCGCGGCCCTTGAGCCGGACATGCAGCGCGGCGGCGTCGAAGCCGGGGCCGCGCATGCCGCCGCCGGTGTCGGTCGCGGTCTTGTAGGCGGCGGGACGGATCCGTTCGGTGGGCGGATAGAGCGAGAAATCCCGCACCACGCCGATAATCTCGTCGGTGCTGGCATAGGCGCCTTCCCCCAGCCTCAGCGGCTTGCCGATGGCGTCCGCCGGGCTGGCATAGCCCAGCGCCTTCACCGCCGCCTCGTTGATGACATAACGCGTCGCGGGCCGCTGGCCGGGTGGCACCGGCGCCGCCGTGCGCGGCAGGCCCGCTCCCATGCGGCCCTCGTTCGCGCGGGTCGGTACGGCGTCCCCCGGATGGGCCGGATCGGGCAGCCGTCCCGCCAGCGCCGGCAGGCGGTAGATGCGGAAGAAGCCGAAGCCGACTTCGCCGATCATCAGATCGAAGGGCCGGCCGTCGCGCGCCTTGGCGCGATTGAGCAGCATGGCGCCGGGCAGCAGCGAAGGCCCCGAGCAGGCGGTATCGGTAACGCCGGGCAGGCCGGCAATCTCGGAATCCAGGGCGGTGCCGCAGACCGGCAGATTGACCATCAGCATCTGGTCGGTGTCCAGGCGCAGCGCCTCGGTGGCGGCGTAGCGGTCCTGCTGGAACACCACGATGGCGGCGATCACCAGCGCCAGCGGAATGGCGAATTGCAGCGCCACCAGCCCCTGGCGCAGCCGCGCGCCCAGCGCCGAGCCGCGCAGCATCAGCCCTTTCAGCACCAATGCCGGGCGGAAGGCCGATAGCACCAGGGCGGGATAGATTCCCGCGGCCATGCCCACCAGCGCGGTGCCCCCCAGCAACGCCGCCAGCAGGGACGGATCGCGCCACCAGGGAAAGACGGCGCCGGCCTGCATGTAGCTGTTGACCAGCGGCAGGCTCCACTCCGCCAGCGCCATGGCGGCGCAGAGCGCCATCAGCGCCTGCAGCACGGTCTCGCCCAGGAACTGCGCCACCAGCATGCCGCGCCCGGCGCCCGCCGACTTGCGGATGCCGACCTCCACCGCCCGGCGCAGCGAACGCGCCAGCGTCAGGCCGACAAAGTTGATGCAGGCCAGCAGCAGCACCAGGCCCGCGATGGCGATGAAGATTTCCAGCCGGTCGCGGTTGGCGGGATTCACCTCCCGCGAGAGCTGGATCTGGTCCAGCCGGACGAAGCGCACGGACAAGGTGCGGGCCAGCGGCATGGCGCCCATCAGGCGGCGCACCAGCGAAGTGGTCTTGCGCCCAAGATTGTCCGCGCCGCCGTCCGACAGGCGCGCGAAGGTGGTCAGGCTCATCATGAAATTGTCCGGTCCCATGCCGGGCTGGCCGGCCATGCCGGACTGGGGCGAGCCCGGCGCCAGCGCCGAGAAAAACAGTTCATGCACCAGGTTGCTGGCATGGGGCGGCAGGTCGGCGATGACGGCGCGCACGACGAAGGCGGTCTTGTGGTTGAGGGTGAGGACTTCGCCGCGGACATCGTCGCGGCCGAAATATTTCCGCGCCATGGCGCGGGTGATCACCGCCCCGTCCGGCCGCTCCAGCGCCATGGCGGGATCGCCAAACAGCGGCGGCAGCCGCATCATGCGGAAGAAGTTGGGATCGGCCCAATAGAATTGCTCGCGGTCCTGGAGGTCCGCCCGGCTGATGGTGCCGCGATTGCCGGCCAGGCGCGTCACCTCGCGCGTTTCCGGAAAACCGCGCAAATAGCCGGCCAGGTCGTGCGGTGTGGCGGTCGAGACGCGGCAGCCGCCATTGCCGACATGGACATCGCCGCATTCAAGGCCCTGGAAGGTGGCGAGGTAGATCTGGTCCGAGCCGGGAATGAAGCGGTCATAGCCGGCCTGGTTGGCGGTGATGACGCCGGCCAGGATCGCCGCCCACAGGCCGATGGCAAGGCTGCCGACGGCAATGGCCGACTGCACCGGACTTGCCGCCATGTTGCGCAGCGCCGCCATCAGGCAATTGCGGATCAGGGCCGGGCTCATGTGGCGTTCTCCTTATTCATAGCGCAGCGCCAGCACCGGCTTCTGCAGCGCCGCGCCCAGGGCCTGACCGGCGACGGTCAGCAGCGCGACCGCCAGGGTCAGAAGGCTGGCGCCGGCGAACAGCCACCAGTGCAATTCGACATGGTAGGGGAACTCCGCCAGCCAGCGGCGCATCAGCCACCAGGCGACAGGCCAAGCGATCAGGTTGGCCAGCAGAACCGGCCGGCTGAACTGCCACAACAGCAGGCGCAACACGTCACCGCTGTCCGCGCCCATCGCCTTCCTCACGCCGATCTCCTTGGTGCGGCGCTCGGCGGCGGAGAGCGACAGGCCAAACAGGCCCAGGCACGCCAGCAGCGCCGCGACGCCCGCGAACAGCGCGAAAGCCTGGCCCTGGCGCAGCACGTCGATCTGCCGCTGCTGCACATAATCGTCGAGGAAGATGTGGTTGATGGGATCGGAGGAACGGCGCTTCCAGGCCGCGTCGATCGCCGCCAGGGTCGCGGCCGTGTCGCGGCCGTCCAGGCGCACGTGCAGCGCCGCGGCATCGAGGTCGGGCCCGCCCATGCCCCGGCCCGGCGCAAGCGCTATGCGATAGGCCGTGGGCGGGGTTTTGGTCAGGGGCGGATAGAGCGAGAAATCGCGCACCACGCCGATGACGGTGCCATTGGCGCTGGTGACGTTGCCGAATTCCAGCCGCCTGCCGACCGCGTCTCTCGGCGCCGCATAGCCCAGCGCCTTCGCCGCCGCCTCGTTGAGGACATAGTGGATCGGGGCCGCAGCGGCGCCGGCCGCGGGCCGCTGGGGCGCGTCGCCGGGATGGGCAGGATCGGGGAGACGGCCCGCCAGCGACGCCAGGCGGTAAAGCTGGAAGAAGCGGAAGCCGATGACGCCTAGCATCATGTCCACCTTGGCGCCGCCGCGCGCGGCCGCCGGGCTGGACATCATCAGGTTGGGCATCAGCGACGGCCCGGAACAGGCGGTATCGGCCACGCCTGGCACGGCCGCGATCTCGGCGGCGAACGCGGCGTCGCAGACCGGCAGGTTGATCATCAGCATCCGGCCGGTATCCAGGCGCAGCGCCTCGGTCGCGGTGAAACGGTTCTGCAGGAAGACCACGGCGGTGGCGATGACCAGCACCAGCGGGATGGCGAATTGCAGCGTCACCAGGCCCTGGCGGACCCGTCCGCCCATGGCCGAACCGCGCAGCATCAGGCCCTTGAGCACCGGTGCAGGGCGCAGACCCGCCAGGATGAAGGCGGGATAGAGCCCCGCCAGCACGCCCACGCCCGCCGCGCCGCCCAGCATCAGCGCCATCAGGACGGGATCGCGCCACCAGGGAAAGACCGCGCCCGATTGCAGGAAGCCGTTGACCAGCGGCAGCGACCATTCGACCAGCGCCATCGCGATGCAGAGCGCCGCCAGCGCCTGCAGGACCGCTTCGCCGAGGACCTGCGCCATCAGCGCGCCGCGCCCGGCGCCCGCCACCTTGCGGATGCCGACCTCGGCGGCGCGGCGGCCGGAACGGGCCAGCGACAGGCTGACGAAGTTGAGGCAGGCCAGCAGCAGGATCAGCGCCGCCATGGCGGCGAAGATGGCCAGCCGCTCGCGGTTGGCGGGATGCAGCAGCGGCGAGGTGGCGACCGCGTCGAGCCGCAGGAAGTTGATGGCCCCGTCGGGGTAGCGGAATCCCCCGGCCCGGCGCTGGCTCAGGAAGCCGGTGGCGGCCTGGTCCAGCGCCGCGGGCTCCGCGCCCGGCGCGAGCCGCACCAGCGTGATCGCATCCGGAAACAGGTTGCCGCCGCCGATGGCGGTGCGGTTCGCGGCGTCGGCGATCGCCAGGACCGGCGCCCGCGCGGAAATGAAGAGGCCGTGCGCCAGGTTGCTGCCATGCGCGGGCAGGTCGGCGATCACCGCGCGCACCGTCACGCGGTATTTGTGGTTGATCAGCAGGGAGCGGCCGCGCGGATCGTCGCTGGCGAAATATTTCCGGGCCATGGCCTGGGTGACGACCAGGCCGTCGGGCCGCTCCAGCGCCGTGGCCGGGTCGCCATGCAGGGCCGGCACCCGCAGCATGCGGAAGAAGTTGGGGTCGGCCCAGTAATAGTCCTCCCGCTGGTTGACCTCGCCCTGGGTGAAGACGCCGCGGCTGTCATGGAAGCGCGTGGTGTCCCGCACCTGGGGAAGCGCGCGCAGGCGATCGGCGATGTCGCCCGGAATGGAGGTGGAATGATACCGGCCGCCGCCCAGGGCGCTGCCCGACTGGAGCGTGGCGATGTAGATCTGCCGCGAGCCGGGAAGGAAACGGTCATAGCCGGTCTGGTTGGCGACGATCAGGCCCGCCAGGATCGCCGCCCACAGGCCGATGGCGAGGCTGCCGACGGCTATGGCCGATTGCAGCGGACTGCCCGCCATGCTGCGCAGCGCCGAGACCAGCCAGTTGCGGATCAGGGCCGGGCTCATGTGGCGTTCTCCTTATTCATAGCGCAGCGCCAGCACGGGCCGGGCGCGGGCGGTGAGGAAGGCCTGGGCCGCCACGGTGGCGAGCGCGATGGCGAGCGCCCCCAGGCTGGCGGCGGCGAACACCCACCAGTGCAGATCGACGTGATAGGCGAAGCCGGAAAGCCAGCGCCGCATCAGCCACCAGGCGGCGGGCCAGGCGACGACATTGGCCCACAGCACCGGCTGGGCGAACTGCCACAGCAGCAGGGCCACGATCTGGCCGTCGCCGGCGCCCATCGCTTTTCTCACGCCGATCTCCTTGGTGCGGCGCTCGGCAGTGGAAATGGCGACGCCGAAAAGGCCCAGGCAAGACAGGAAGATGGCAATGAAGGCAAAGGCGGAGAAGAACTGCGCCTCGCGCAGCATGTCCTGGTAAAGCTGCGCGATATAGTCCGCCACGAAGATGCGATCCATGGCGCCGGCCTGACCGCTTTCGCGCCAGGCACGGTCGATTGCCGCCAGCGTTTCGGGAACATGCCCGCCGCTCAGCTTGATGTGGATGGCGCGGGTCGGCTGGCTATCGGTCCAGGCGCTGAAAACGGTGGCGTGGATTTCGGTTGTCACGGGCGTGAATGCGAAATCCGGCACGACCGCGGCAATGCGGCTGTGCGCCTCGTTTCTGGTTCGCCAGGCGTCTCCCGCATCTGCCACCAACCCCGCCGGTATCCAGCTATGGCCCAGTGCCGCCTCGGGCGAGGCAAAGCCCAGGGACTTCACCGCCGACAGATTGATTATCGCGCCTGAGGTGTCCGACAGGGTGCCGGCCAGCGGCCTGATGCCATAGAGCCGGAAAACACCTGGATCGACCCGGCTGGAATGCAGGTCCTGCAAGCTTCCATCCTTGGCGAACCAGTTGAAACTGGAATTGGCGCGCAGGAAGCTCTGGCTGGTGCAACGCATGTCACGCACGCCGGGCAAGCGCAGTATCGCGTCGCGGAAGGCGGTGGGGCAGGCGTCCGCCGCCTGCATGGTCAGCATGTAAGGCGGCCGCCCCGGTACCGGCGGCAGGTTGGTCCGCACCAGCAGCACATTCCCGATATCGGCCTTGAGGGCGTCGTGGGTGGCGAAGTCCCGTTGCTGCCAGACCACCGCGGCGGCGATTCCCAGAAGGATCAGCATGGCGAATTGCATCGCCACCAATGCGTTTCGGATCAGCCCGGCGCCTTCATGGCCGCTCCAGCCACGCAGGGTGCTGGCGGGGCGGAAGGCGGAGAGCACGAAGGCCGGCCATGCGCCCGCCGCCAAGCCGCAGGCAAGCACGCCTGCCAGCAGCAGCGGCAGCAACGGATCGTTCAGCGCTGCGCCCGTGCGCAGGAAGGCGTTGACCGCCGGCATCAGCCATTCACCCGCCGCCAGCGCCAGGAAAGTGGCCAGCAGCACGGCCAGCAGACCTTCGCCCAGAAATTGCACGACCAGCGCGATACGGCCGGCGCCGCAGGCCTTGCGTATCGCTACGTCCTTTTCCCGGCGAGCGCTGCGGGCCATCGTCAGGTTGACGAAATTCACCAGCGCGATGAGCAGCACCATCAACCCTGCCGCCGCCGCCGCCGCCAGGCGCGCGCCGATGCCGGGATTGTTGACTTCGTCCAGGTTGGCCCGGTCCAGGCGCAGCAGATGTCCCAGGCTCAGATTGCCCCTTTCATTGGGCAGTCGTCCCATGGCCGCCATGGCGGCATCCACGACGGCGGTAATCTTGTCCTCGACGGCCGTGACCGAGGCACCGGGCTTGAGCCGCAGATAGGTGTAGACCGGCGGCCCGCGCGGGACGTTCGGTGCGATGGGTGAAAAGGCGGCGGTGCCGGCGGCGAAGATGCCGCTCATCAGGGTGGTGCCGTTGGCGGGAAGATCGCGGATCACCGCAGCCACGATCATGGGATGGCCTTCCAGCAGGATCGTCCGGCCCACCGCATCTTCGCGGCCGAAATATTTCATCGCCATGGCGCGCGGCAGCACGATGCCATCGGGATGGGCCAGGGCGGTGGCGAGATCGCCATGCAGCACCGGCAGGGGCAGCACAGCGAAAGCGCCCGGGTCGGCCCAATACAGCATTTCCCGCCCGGTGATGGTGCCGGCCTGCAGTGTCAGCGGCTCATCGCCATTGAAGCCCTCGGTGTACGCCAATCGGGCGATGGCTTCGATTTGCGGCGCCGCCAGCTTGAGGTTTGTCGCCAGCGTGGGCGAGCCGCGCTGGCAATAGGGAACGGCCGGACAGGTAGACGGCTTCACGACCCGCGGATTGTCGCGGGTGACGGCGATGTAAGTGCGCGCATGCCCCGGAATGAAATGGTCGAAGCTGAGCTGGTTGCGGATCACTGCCGCCATCAACAGCGCCGCAGCGATGCCAACAGAAAGGCCCAGGATCGCAATCGCCGAAATCAGCCTGTTGGCCGCCATGTTCCGCAGCGCGGCGATGAAATAGTGCCTGAGCATGAAAGCCCCCTGCCCGGTTAAAGCTGCGTCTCGCTCACGACGTGGCCGTCCAGCATCTTGATGGTGCGCTGGGCCTCGGCGGCATGGACCGGCGAGTGCGTCACCATGATGATGGTGGTGCCGGCCTTGCAGGCACCCTTGAGCAGGTCCATCACCGCCTCGCCATTGGCGGTGTCGAGATTGCCGGTGGGCTCGTCGGCCAGGATCAGCTTGGGGTTGGAAACCAGGGCGCGGGCGATGGCGACGCGCTGCTGCTGGCCGCCCGACAATTGCTGCGGCCGGTGGCGGGCGCGGTGGGAGACACCCACCCGCTCCAGCGCCTCGGCGATGCGCTTCTTCCTGTTGCCGCCGTCCTTGCGATAGAGCAGCGCCACCTCGACATTCTCCTCCACCGTGAGGTCGTCGATCAGGTTGAAGCTCTGGAAGACGAAGCCGACATGGTCGCGGCGCAGCCTGGTCAGTTCGGCCTCGCTCTTGCCCGCGACTTCCTGGTTCAGCAGGCGGTAGGAACCGCCCGACGGGCTGTCGAGCAGGCCCAGTATGTTGAGCAGGGTGGACTTGCCGCAGCCCGACGGCCCCATGATGGCGACGAATTCCCCGGCGGCGATCTCGAAGGAAATGCCGTCAAGGGCGCGGGTCTCCACCTCGGTGGTGCGATAGGTCTTGGCCAGGTTTTCCAGCTTCAGCATGTTTCCCCTCAATTCAGGTCTATGCGGTCGATGCGGTCGTAGGTTGCGTAGTCGGAGGTGATGACGCGTTCGCCGGCGGAAAGGCCGCTCAGCACTTCCACCTGCTCGCCATTGCGGCGGCCCAGCTTGACGCGACGGCGGTGCGCGCTTTTTCCGCCTTCGTCCAGCACGAAGACATAGTCGCCGCCCGAGGCTTCGAGGAAGGCGCCCGCCGGCAGCACCAGCCCGGCGCGGTCGCCGCCCAGCGACAGCTTGCCGTCGGCGGTGGCGCCGGGCGACAGGCCGGTGGGCATCTGGCCGTCAAAGGTGAGATCGACAGTGAAGACGCCGCTTTTCACCGCCGGATAGACCCGCGCCACATGCAGGCCATAGCGGGTGCCGCTCAGCGTCACGTCCGCGCCCTGGCCGCGCTTGACCCGCCCCAGATAATATTCGTCGGTGTCGGCGGCGATCTTGAAGCCGGTATCGGTGGTGATCTCCGCCAGGCGTTCGCCGCGATTGCGGTTCTCGCCGATCTTGAGGTCGAGCTGCGTCACCTGGCCGGTGACGGGCGCCTTCACGGTCAGGTCGTCCAGCTCGCGCCGCGTCGTTTCCAGGCTCTGCTTCAGGCTTTTCTCGAAGGCCTGCAGGCCGGGCAGCTGCGCCTGGCGCGAGGCCTCCTGCTGGCGGTTGGTCTGCTGCTGCAACGGCAGCAGCGCCTGGAAATGCGCCAGCTGGTCGCGCGTCAGCTCGACCTCGCGCTGGGAGATGCCGCCTTCCGCCAGCAGCCGCTCGAAACGGGCCAGCGTGTGGCTCAGGCTGGTGATGTTGTAGCGGATATTCTCCAGCGCGGTCTCGTTGGTGATGCGGGTATTCTCCAGCGCCGTCTGCTGCGCCTGAACCTGGGTGAGGGATTCCACCAGCCGGCCTTCGCCGTTGAGGACGTCCAGCTGCAGCTGCGAATTGCGCAGGATCACCAGCGGCTGGCCTGCGGTGACGCGGTCGCCGGCCTGGACGAGAATCTTCTCCACCTGCCCGCCGACTTGGGCATCGAGATAGACCGTGTCCTTGGGAACCACGGTGCCATGCAGCGGCACGAAATCGTGGAAGACGCCGCGCGCCACCGGCGCAATCGTCACATTGGCGCGGGCGATGGTGAGATTGCGTTCCGCCATGCCGCGGCTGAGGAACGTCGCCAGCGCGGCGACAAGGCAGAGGCCGGCGACGGCCCAGACGGCGCGGGCGCCGGGACGGCGCCACCAGGCCGCGATGACGGGGGAATCCATGGCCGTTGACATGGCATCATTCTAAGGCGGCCGGGGCTGGCCGAGAAACAAGCCGGGACAATCGCTTAGCGCACGGCATGGCGGCTTTGCGCCCGTGACCTGTCCGGAAATGGACGCTCTTTCCCGCCGCCGCGCCCCGTCCTACGGTCGGGCCGCGATGCAGAATCTTTCCATCCTGATCGTGGATGACGATGCCGATGTGCGGCTGGCGGCCCGGCTGGCGCTGGCGCCGCATGCCGCGCGGCTGGAGATGGTGGCCGATCCCGCCGCGATGGCGGCGCCGCTGGCGGCAGGGCCGCTCGACTGCGTCCTGCTCGACATGAATTTCGCGCTGGGCGAGCATGACGGCCGCGCCGGCATCGGCGCGCTGGCGCAGATCCGCGCCGCCGATCCCGCCCTGGCGGTGGTGCTGATGACCAGCTATGGCGCGGTATCGCTGGCGGTGGAAAGCCTGAAGCGCGGCGCCCATGACTTCCTGCTCAAACCCTGGCGCAACGATGCCCTGCTGGCCGCGGTGCGCTCGGCGGCGGAGGCGACGCGGGCCGAACGGGCGGGCGAACCGCTGGACGTGCTGGAACGCGGCGCCATCGAAAAGGCGCTGG
>CAZYGO010000358.1:0-4285 GCA_964647455.1 uncultured Rhizobium sp. | reverse complement strand
AGGCCGGCAAGTGGGAGAAGAACCGCTTCATGGGGGTTGAAATCACCGGCAAGGTCCTGGGCCTGATCGGTGCCGGCAATATCGGCTCCATTGTCGCGGACCGCGCCCGCGGCCTGAAGATGCGGGTCATCGCCTTCGATCCGTATCTTTCGCCCGAGCGGGCGGTGGAGCTGGGCGTCGAGAAGGTCGAGCTGGGCGACCTGCTCGCCCGCGCGGATTTCATCACCCTGCATGTGCCGCTGACGGCGGAGACAAGGAACATCCTCTCCGCCGACGCCATCGCCAAAACCAAGAAAGGCGTGCGCATCATCAACTGCGCTCGCGGCGGGCTGGTGGACGAATTCGCCCTCAAGGCGGCGCTGGACAATGGCCATGTCGCCGGGGCGGCGCTGGACGTGTTCGAAACCGAGCCGGCCAAGGAAAACATCCTCTTCGGCAGCGACAAGCTGGTGGCGACGCCACATCTGGGCGCCTCCACCAACGAGGCGCAGGAGAATGTGGCCTTGCAGGTGGCGGAACAGATCTCCGACTATCTGCTCACCGGCGCCATCACCAACGCCCTCAACATGCCTTCGATCAGCGCCGCGGAAGCGGTCAAGGTGAAACCCTGGATCACGCTGGCGGAAAAGCTGGGCTCGTTCGCGGGCCAGCTCACCGGCACCTCGCTGTCGGGGGTGGAGATCATCTATGAAGGCACGCCTTCGACCCTGAACACCAGGGCCATGACCCAGGCGGCCCTGACCGGCCTGCTGACGCCGATGCTGACCGGCGTGAACATGGTCAACGCGCCGGTGGTGGCGAAGGAACGCGGCATCAAGGTCAGCGAGACGCGACGCGACGCCCAGGGTATCTATGAGGGCTACATCAAGATCGTGGTCAGCATGGGTGAAACCACCCGCCGCGTTGCCGGTACCGTCTTCTCCGACGGGCGTCCGCGCCTGATCCAGATCAAGGATATCGACCTCGACGCCGAGTTCGCGGCCCACATGCTTTATGTGGTGAACGAGGACAAGCCGGGCCTGATCGGGCGGCTGGGAACGCTGCTGGGCGATGCCCAGGTCAATATCGCCAACTTCACCCTGGGCCGCAGCGCTCCGGGCCAGGACGCGATCTGCCTGGTCGAGGTGGACGGCACCGTGAGCGAGGACCTGATGTGGAAGATCGGCAAGCTGCCCGCCGTGCGGATGGCCAAGGCGCTGTCCTTCTGATCGCGCACTGCCGGTGGGGCGGCGGACGGCTCAGGATTGGGAGGAGCGGATCGCCTCATGGTGGCGGATGACTTCCTTCACCACAAAGTTGAAGAACTTCTCGGCGAAGTCGGGATCGAGCTTGGCGTCGGCCGCCAGTTGGCGCAGGCGGGCGATCTGCGCCGCCTCCCGCGAAGGGTCCGCTGCCGGTAAATTGTGCGTTGCCTTGTAAACGCCCACCGCCTGCGTGCATTTGAAGCGTTCCGCCAGAAGATGGATGAGCGCCGCGTCGAGATTGTCGATGCTATTTCGCAGTCGCAGCAGTTCCGGATCGGTCACAGCTGTATCACCTTTGGTACGCTGGGCACTCATAAGGGAAAGCGGCGGGACCGCCAAGCGTCGCCCGATTGCCCTTTCCCCCACGCCGCGACCGAAAAATCCGGAAGTATCGTAAATATCCGTCCCCGGAGCATGGGACTCGCGCGCCAAGCCCCGCTATAGTTTTGCCGGGGTTTGGGGGCTCGCAACCAATCCGGGCATAACCGGAGAAGCGGGTGTGGGGACATGGCGACAAGGGGTTTCAAGGCTTTGCGCATCCTTGCGGCGGTGACGCTGGGCTCGGCGCTGGCGGGCTGCGTGACGCCGGATGAGCCTTACGACCCGCTGGAGCCGGTCAACCGGGCGGTCTTCGAGTTCAACCAGCGGCTGGACCGCAACGCCGCCCTGCCCGCCGCCAGCTATTATGCCGAAACCGTGCCCAATCCGGTGCGCACCCACATCCACAATGTGCTGGCCAACCTTTCCGGTCCGGTGACCACCGCCAATTACGCCCTGCAAGGCGAAATCACCTATGCCGGCGAGGCGCTGGCACGCTTCGCCGTCAACACGACCATCGGCCTGGCGGGTGTTTTCGACGTCGCCACCGACTGGGGCCTGCCCGAGCGCAGCCGCGACTTCGGCCTGACCCTGGGCACGGCGGGGGTGCCGCCCGGTCCCTATCTGGTGATCCCCTTCGGCGGCTCCACGGCCGTGCGCGACCTGGCCGGGTCCTATGTGGATGGCTTCGTCTCGCCTCGTCGCTATGTCGGCAATTACAGCGGCAAGCCCTATATCGGCCTGGTTCGCAACGTCATCGGCACGGTGGACACGCGGTCGCGCAACATCGACGCCTATCGCGACATCGAACGCAATTCGGTCGATTACTACGCCACCATGCGCAACGACTATCTGCAGCGCCGCACGCGGCTGATCGAGCAGAAATCGGTTGTGACGGCGGAATTGCCGGATTTCTAGGAGCGCGCGCCCGGCACGGGTCCCGCGCAGGGCAACCCCCTGATTTCTAGACTTAAAGCCCGGTTCCGGCGATAAAGGCGGCCCATTTCGAACGGGCCGCGTTATCCCTCCATGTCCCTGATCCAGCGTCTTGTTTCCCTGTGCTGCCGTCACGCCCTGTTGACCATCGGGGTGTGCGTGGCCCTCTCGGCAGGCGCCGGCCTTTATGTGGCGAACAATTTCGCCATGAACACGGATTCCTCGCAGCTGATCACCGCCAAGGTGGGGTGGCGGATGCGGCAGGCCCAGTTCGATGCCGCCTTTCCCGGCCAGAGCAACCTGATCCTGGTGGTGATTGACGGCAAGACGCCGGAACTGGCGGAGGCCGCCGCCGCCCGGCTGACGGAAAAGCTCAAGACCCAGCCCGCCCTGTTCACCACGGTGCGGCGGCCCGATGGCGGCGAATTCTTCAACAAGAACGGCCTGCTCTTTCTTTCGGAAAGGGAAGTGCAAGACACCACCGCGCAACTGATCAAGGCGCAGCCCTTCCTGGGACCGCTGGCGTCGGACCCGTCGCTGCGCGGCCTGATGGGGGCGCTGGACACTGTGCTGCTGGGCGTCGGCAGCGGCAATGCCAGCCTGGCCGACATCGATGCGCCGATGAAGAACCTGGCGCCGGTGTTCGAGGATGCCTCCAGGGGCAAAGTCACCTACCTTTCCTGGCGCTCGCTGATCACCGGCACGGCGGCCAAGCCCGAGGAGCTGCGCCGCTTCATCACCGTCAAGCCGGTGCTGGATTTCAACGCCCTGGAGCCGGGAGAAAAGGCCAGCGCGGCCATCCGCGCCGACGCGCGCGCCCTTAGCATCGATCCCGCCCATGGCGTGACCGTGCGCCTGACCGGCGATGTGCCGATGTCGGACGAGGAATTCGCCACCCTGCAGGAAGGCGCCGACCTCATGGGTATCGCCATGCTGGCCGGCGTGCTGCTGGTGCTGTGGCTGGCCCTGAAATCCATCCGCATCATCGCCGCGATTCTCATCACCATCGGCGCCGGCCTGGTCCTGACCATGGCGGCGGGCCTGCTGATGGTAGGGGTCTTCAACATCATCTCCATCGCCTTCATCGCGCTTTTCGTCGGCCTTGGCGTGGATTTCGGCATCCAGTTCGCGGTGCGCTACCGCCATGAGCGCTTCCACACCCAGGATCTCGACAAGGCCCTGTCCTGCACCGGCAAGGCGCTGGGCGCGCCGCTGGCGCTGGCGGCGAGCGCCACCGCGGCGGGCTTCTTCTCCTTCATCCCCACCACCTATACCGGCGTCGCCGAGCTCGGCATGGTGGCGGGCGTCGGCATGATCGTCGCCTTCCTGCTGTCTGTGACGCTGCTTCCGGCACTGCTCAGGCTGATGCGGCTGGGGGCGGAACATGACGAGGTGGGCTTCGCCTGGATGGCGCCGGCCGATCATTTCCTGATGAAGCACCGGCGCGCCGTGGTGCGAGGCGCCGCGGTGACGGGCGTGATCTGCCTGGGCCTGATGACGCTGGTACGCTTCGATTCCGACCCCATAAACCTGCGCAGCCCGAAAGTGGAGTCGGTCGCCACCTTGCGCGACCTGATGGCGAATCCGCAGACCTCGCCCAACACCATAGATATTCCCCAGCCTTCGCTGGCGGCGGCGGACGCGCTGGCGGCGCGGGTGGCGAAGCTGCCGGAAGTCGGTCAGACCATCACCTTGTCCAGCTTCGTACCCGAAAACCAGGACCGCAAGCTGGCGATGATCGCCGACGCCAACAACCTGATCGGCGCCACCATCGCTCCGTTCGAGGT
>CAZYGO010000357.1:0-3006 GCA_964647455.1 uncultured Rhizobium sp. | reverse complement strand
TCGGCGCGCCCACCGCGCGCGTGGCGGGCGCGGGCGGCGCGCCGGCTAGCGGCGCCATGGTTGCGGGCCAGGCGGCGCGGCTGAAGGCCAACCCCAACGATCCGGCAGGCTGGCTGCGCCTGATCCGCGCCTATTCGGTGCTGGGCGAAAAAGACAAGGCCAAGGACGCGCTTGCGACGGCGCGCAGAAACGTGGGCACCGACGCGTCGGTGAAGGCGGCGCTGGACAGCGAAGCCGCCGAGCTGAAGCTCGAATAGGCTAGGACGGGATGCGGCCCTGCCACATCGGCCAGCAGCCATTGTGGCCGGCGCTCTTTTCGGCGGCGTACAGCTTTTCCTGCGCATCGTCGGCGGAGAGGCCGCTCTGGATCACGGTACGGCTCGTGCCGCCGGCGCACCAGACATAGAACTGGTGCTTGCCGGGCGAATAGAAATCGCTGTGGCGGCTGGACGTCAGGTTGGACGCCACGGCAACACCCGCCGCCGCCAGGGCAACGAACGCCAACAATCCAAAACAGATACGCAGGGCCTGCATGGCGCCAACCCTTGCACGGCCCGGGCTGCCAGCCAACCCTTAATCCGTTCACCAACATGATGAATCTGCGGCGGAACCCGCGCCGCACGGGCAAGGCCGGCGGGTTCAGGTTCCTGCATCGGCCCCGCTGCTAGGCGCCCGCCGGGCCGCCCCCAAAAGCTTCACGCCGGACGAAGGCGATCCGGCTGGCATACGGGGCAGGCGGACGAGGCTCCCGGGGAACGCCGGCGAAAATGTCCTCGCCCGCCAGCCACCGCTGCTCGGCATCCGGCGTATCGAAAACACGCACGAGCGCGGCATTGAAGTCATAGGCACTGTCGTCAAACGCCGACTGGGCAAGCGCGGCATACAAGGCCATGGCATAGGCGGCGCGGCTGCCATCATAGGGCGGAGGGGACGGAATCAGCTCATTGGCGAGATTGCGATGGACCCTGGCGCAGGCATTGGCGTCGCTGGAAGCGGCCTGGCGGCAGGCCTTGGGCCGGTTCTCGTAAATCGCGCAGCTGTTGTTTTGCAGCATGGGACAATCATGCGGGTGCCGCTCCCGTTCGGCCAATTCGAACTGCCCGGTCACGGCATGGGCGGCGCGCACCCGTGCGATGGCATCCGCGCCCATGGCCGCCACCACTTTCGCCACATACAGGGCCTCAGGCGCGGAAACGGTGACGCTGATGACGCAGCAATGCGAGCAGCCCTTGCCGCAGGCAACCGGAATGTCCTTCAGCCCGTGAATGGTGGCGTCGATCTTCTGATAAAGATACCGGACCGCGTCATCGACATTCCGCGTCGCCTTCGCCTGCTCGAACCTGTCGTGCAGGCGCCGCGCCATGGCGATGACCGCCGAGGGGTCGGCGACCGCCGCCTTGGGATCGATGCCTTTCTGAAGGAAGAGTTCGTCTTCCTTCTCCTGGCGCCAGGCAGCGGCTTGCTCAGGCGACAGGCTTTTCAGGCGCTCGATTTCGGCGCGCCTGCGCTTGGCCTCGCCCATGTCACCGCTCCCAGGCTTTCCGACGTTGGCATGAAACAAACGGGGGCCGGTTTCCACCGGCCCCCGGATGATACCGCAGGATGACGATGCCTCAGTAGGGCATCTTGCGCTTGGTGTAGAGGCGGTCGGCCTGCACCCGCGCCTCCTGGCCGGCAGGGCCCATGCGGCGGCCCTGGTCGATCTCCTGCTCCGGCGTGGCGCCGGGCGGGCCATTGCCCAGCCATTTGACGCCGTTCGCCTTGGCCGCCAGACGGATGCGCTCCAAGCCTTCCTGCAGACGACGCTGGGCCGGCAGGGCGGCACGCTCGGCCGGGGTGATGTCTGCCCGCACCGCGTCCCAGCCCAGATGCGACAGACCATTGTCGCTGGGACCGGGTTCGCAGAAGGCCAGGCCCGGCACCGCCAGAACCTCTTCGCAGACTTCCACCGAACGGCGGTTCTCCAGCTTCACGCCCATGGTGACTTCGCCCTTGGGATTGTGCGGCCAGACATCGGCGACGCGATTGTATTCGGCGGTGCTGATGCCCCAGATATGGGCAGCAAAAGCCTGGCTGCCGGCGCCGCGGCAACCTTCCAGCGGAAGCTGCTTCACGCCAGGCCAGGTCCATTTGTAGCGCGCGCCCGCGATGGCGATCTGGGTCGCTTCGGCCGATTCCGTTTCACAGATCAGGCAGCCATGCGCGCCCGCTGCCATCGCCTGGGCCACCTGCCAGATATTGGCGCGCATCGAGGGACCGTCGAAGCCCCAGGCCGGCAGGGTCACGAACACCATCGGGGTGCGATGGCCCGACGGCGTCGGGCCGCCATCGACCAGGCCCTGCATGAAGTTGCGCAGGCCGTCGAAGGAGAAGCTGTCATTCTCCATTTCATAGTTGATGGCATCGCACCAGGTCTTGGCCATGCGCTTGCCTTCTTCATAGGTGTCCGGCGCGCCGGAGGCGCCGAACTCGGCATAGGCGACGACCTGGTTGTCTTCCCAGAGCTCGATCGCCTTGTTGATGCGGCGCGGCTTGTAGTTGGGATCGACCGTGGGCACCCATGGCAGGGTGCGCGCCCAGTTGGCGCGGAAACCGTAACCCTTGCTGGCGGTGCCGATATAGTTGGGGCTGTCCAGCATGGAGCGGCCGGTGGCGTGCGGCACACCTTCCGGATAGCCGCCCGAGCCGGGCGGGCGGGCGGGACCACGTCCGGCGGCCGGGCCGCCACGGCCCTGGGCCAGTGCCGCGGTGCTGGCGACCACGCCGGCGCTGACCATGCCGAACCGCTTCAGGAAATCGCGCTTCCTGAGGGTCTTAATCTGCTTGCTGTCCTGATCGTCCATGGCTCTCCCCTTGGTGAACTTCTTTTCAGCGAGCCTGTCATGGGCCGGCCGTCCTGAACAGCCTTAATTCGCGCGCTGCGGTGCAACACCGAGTGCGGCAAGGTGTGCCTCGATGGCGCGCGCCGCCGCTTCCACCGCCGCCATCTCCCGGCCTCGCACCACA
>CAZYGO010000356.1:0-2911 GCA_964647455.1 uncultured Rhizobium sp. | reverse complement strand
CCAAGGCACGTCAGGCCCGCGAATACGTGCGGCAACACGCGGGCGTTTGACGCATGACCGCCATGAGTTCCCGCATGCGGCAGATGACGGCGCTCGGAGCCGATTGGTGGAACGATTCCGGCGTGGCCGCGGAACTGGGCGAGGCCGTCGCGCTGGGCGCCACCGGCGGCACGTCGAACCCGGTGATCGTCGCGCAGGCGGCCAAGGCCCACCCGGAATTATGCCGGTCGCTGCTCGACGAGCTGATCGCCGCGCACCCGCGGGCGACCGAGGACGACCTCGCCTGGAACCTGATCCACCAGCTCGGCCTCCGCTCGGCGCAGCAGCTCCGGCCGGTCTACGAGGCGACCCGGGGCGCGAAGGGCTTTCTGTCGATGCAGGTGAATCCCAAGTTCTACCGCGACCCCGCGCTCATGGTCGCGCAGGCGGCGGAGCTGGCCGCGCTGGCGCCGAACATCGCCATCAAGGCGCCCGCGACCGCCGCGGGGCTGGCGGCGATGGAGGAGATGACGGCGCGCGGCATCCGCGTGAACTCCACCGTGAGCTTCTCCGTTGCGCAGGCCATCGCCGCCTCGGAAGCGATCGAGCGCGGGCTGAAGCGCGCCCGCGCCGCCGGCCGGGAGGCCGATGCCATCCGACCCTACATCACGCTCATGATCGGCCGCGTCGACGACCAGCTGCGGCGGGTGGCGGACGCCACCGGCGTGGCCGTGTCGCCGGGCGCAATCGACTGGGCGGGCATTGCCGTCTTCAAGCAGGCGCACCGGCTGTTCCGGGGCAGCGGCCGCCCGGGCACCCTGCTGGCCGCCGCCTACCGCCATGAGGGCCACTGGTCGCAAATCATCGGGCCCGAGGTGTTGCAGACGATTCCCTACACCTGGTGGACGAAGTTCGACGTTTCCGCCACCGTGCCGCGAGCGACCCTCGACGAGCCGGTCGACCCGGAAGTCGTCGCCGAGCTCCGGGCGAAGTTTCCGGATTTCGTTCGCGCCCACGATGTCGACGGCCTGCCGCCGGACGACTTTGTCCGTTACGGCGCGACCGTCCACACGCTCAACCAATTCCTCGGCGGCTACGCCGAGCTCGTCGCGTTCGTCCGGGCGGCGATGCTGAAGTAGCGATCCCGGTGTCCGCCCGCCGTCCACCCGCCCCCGGAGGAGGATTGCCGTCGTCGGCGCGCGCGCGCCCCGCCCGGGTGGATCCGGCGCGGCGCCCGGCCCCGCGGCCCCCCGTTTTCCCATGACCACCCCCTCGATTTCCCACCCGCGTTCCCTCATCGGCGGCGAATGGGCCGCCGCCGGCGGCATCGCCGCCTCCCCCGTGTTCAATCCCTCGCTCGGCGCGATCATCGCCGAGGTGCGGCTCGGTGGCGCGGCCGAGGTCGATGCCGCGGTGCGGGCCGCCCACGCGGCGTTTCCGGCCTGGGCCGACACCCCGGTGGTGGAGCGCGCGCGCGTGATGTTCCGCTACCGCGCGCTGCTGGAGCAGCATTTCGAGGAGATCGCGCGGCTGATCTGCCGCGAGCACGGCAAGACCTACGCGGAGGCGCGCGGCGACCTGTTTCGCGGCTACGAGGCGGTCGAGCTGGCCTGCGCGGCGCCGACGCTGCTGACCGGCGAGCTGTTGTCCGGCATCGCCCGCGGCATCGACGGCGAGCTCGCGCGGCATCCGCTCGGGGTTTGCGCCGGCATCACGCCCTTCAATTTCCCGGCCATGATCCCGCTGTGGATGTTCCCGCTCGCGCTCGTGTGCGGCAACACCTTCGTGCTGAAGCCGAGCGAGCGCGTGCCCCTGACGGCGGTGCGGCTGACGGAATTGCTGCTCGAAGCCGGCGTGCCGAAGGGCGTGTTCAACCTGGTCCACGGCGGACGCGACAGCGTCGACGCGCTGCTGGCGCACCCGGAGGTGAAGGCGGTTTCCTTCGTCGGTTCCACGCCGGTGGCGCGCCACGTCTACACCACCGGCACGGCGCACGGGAAGCGCGTCCAGGCGAACGGCGGGGCCAAGAACTACGTCGTGGCCCTGCCCGATGCCGATGTGCCCAAGACCGTCGAGGGGGTCATGAACGCGGCGTTCGGCTGCGCCGGCGAGCGCTGCATGGCGGGCTCGAGCCTGCTGACGGTCGGCGACCGCGGGAAGAAGCTGCTGCCCGAGCTGGTGGCGGCCGCCCGCGCGCTGACAGTCGGCCGCACGGATGTCGACCCGCAACCCGGCATGGGCGCCGTCATCACGGCGGCGCACCGGGACCGCGTGCGCGGCCTGGTCGACGCCGGGGAAAAGGCCGGGGCCCGCGTGATCGCCGACGGGCGCGGGGTGCAGGTGGCCGGCGCCCCCGGCGGTTTCTACCTCGGCGCCACGATCGTCGAGGACGTGCAGGCGGACATGGCGCTGGCGCGCGAGGAAGTCTTCGGTCCGGTGCTGAACGTCATGCACGCGGCGACGCTCGACGAGGCGATCGCGCTGGCGAACCGCTCCCGCTACGGCAACGGCGCATCGATCTTCACGCGCTCGGGTGGCGCGGCGCGTGAATTCAAGCATCGCGTCCAGGCGGGCATGATCGGCATCAACGTGGGCGTGCCCGCCCCGATGTCGATGTTCCCGTTCAGCGGCTGGAACGAGTCGTTCTTCGGCGACCTGCACATGCAGGGCCGCGCCGGCGTCCAGTTCTACACCCAGCCCAAGGTGACGACCGCGCGCTGGTTCCTCGAGGGCGAGGGCGACGTCTGGCGGAAATGAGCCGGCGCGGCTTTCGCCACGGGTGGCGGCGGCTCTGCCGGCTGGGGGCGGCGCTGGCGGCGCCCGTCCTGGCCGCCGGCGCCGTGGACTGGCTGCCGGCGGATTTTCCGCCGCCGAATCCGGACGGGCCGACGCTCTACGACGGACCGGCGATCACGCCGGCGCAGGGGCAGGC
>CAZYGO010000355.1:0-2994 GCA_964647455.1 uncultured Rhizobium sp. | reverse complement strand
CATTATATCCAGCTCATCGGCAAGAGCCCCCATCGCGTGGTGAAGGCGGGCGACCGGCTGGACGTGGACGGGATGCACATCCTCTTCGTCGATGCCGACGGCCAGCCCATTGCCAAGCCGCTGCCCGGCGCGGGCGAGCGGCCGGCCGCCTGCGCCTCGATGCAGCCGATGGATCCCAATGGCGGCGAGGAGAATTCCCGTTCCACCTCCTCGCTGATCACCTACGGCAAGGTGAAGATCGCCGCCTTCGGCGACCTGACCTGGAACAGCGAGATGAAGCTGTTCTGTCCGGTGGACAAGGTCGGCAAGGTGGATGTTGTGCTGGCCAGCCATCACGGCCTGCAATTCTCCAACAGCCCGGCACAGGTGGAATCGCTGCAGCCCAAGGTGGTGATCGTCGGCAACGCCATCCGCAAGGGCGACGATCCGGACCGCATGAAGAGCTATGCGGCCAATCCGCGCTTCGAGGGCATGTGGCGGCTGCACGTCACGGCCAACCATGACGAGCTGGACGGCGACAAGAACATGATCGCCAATACCGATCCCGACCAGGCCAAGGACAAGGCCTATAATCTGCGCCTGCGCATCCGCAAGAATGGCGACATCACCGTCATCAACGAGCGCAATGGCTATAACAAGACCTACAAGGCGGGCGGCTAGCACGCCCGCGCGGATTGCGGCAGGGCGGCCCGGGACGGGCCGCCCTCGGCCGGTCAGCGCGGCGACCGCACAGTGAGGATCGCGGTCTTCAGATCGGTGGAATTGCCGCCGGCCATGATCTCGAATTCGCCCGGCTCCACCACATGCTTCATCTGCAGGTTCCAGAAGCCGAGTTCGCGCGGCGTCAGGGTGAAGGTGGCGGTTCCGCTCTCACCCGGCTGCAGGCTGAGGCGGGCAAAGCCCTTGAGTTCCTTCACCGGCCGCGTCACCGACGAAACCCGGTCATGGATATAAAGCTGCACCACCGCGTCGCCCGCCCGCGCGCCGGTGTTGCGCACATCCACCTGCACCGTGACGCTGTCCTTGGCCGCTATGGCGGCCGATGACAGGCGCGGGCTGGCGAATTCGAAGCTGGTGTAGCTGAGCCCGAAGCCGAAGGGGAAAAGCGGCGTGGCCTCGTCGAAGAGATAGCCGCGATGGGCGCTGGGCTTGTAATTGTAGAACATCGGCAACTGGCCCACCGAGCGGGCGATGGTCACCGGCAGGTGGCCGGAAGGGTTGACGTCGCCGAAAAGGATTTCGGCCATGGCGGTGCCGCCTTCCTGGCCCAGATACCAGCCTTCCAGCAGCGCGTTGGCCTTGGCGGCGACGTTGTTCACTGACAGCGGACGGCCGTTCAGCAGCACCACGACAACAGGTTTTCCCAGGGCGAAGATGGCGTCGGCCAGTTCGTCCTGCTGGCCCACTAGGTCCAGGCTGGTGCGGTCGCCCAGATGGTTGCGGGCCCAGCCTTCGCGGCTGGTCTGCTCGGTGTCGCCCAGCACCAGCACGATCTGGTCGGCGCCGCGCGCCACCTCGACCGCCTCGCGGATCAGCCGGGCATTCTCGGCAGGGTCGGCCAGGGTGACGCGGTCGGCCCACCAATCGTCATCCTCGGTGATCTTCACGCCCGGTGCCGTCACCACGCGCATGGCGCTGCCGGCGCGGGCGCGGATGCCGTCCAGCATGGTCACGACCTGGCGCGGCGTGCCGCTATAGCCGCCGATGCGCACCGGCGCGGCGTTGGGGCCGATCACCGCCAGGGTCTTGATCCGCGCGGGATCGAGCGGCAGCGTGCCGTCATTCTTCAGCAGCACCGGCACCTGCCGCGCCGCTTCCAGCGCAAGGGCCCGGGCCTCGGCGTTGCCGGTGATCCGCTCCGCCGCCTCGCCGTCGGCGTAAGGATGCTCGAAGAGGCCGGCCTGGAATTTAAGCGTCAGGACGCGGCGGACGGCGGCGTCGATATCGCTCTGCCTGACCAGCCCGGCCTTCAGCGCCGCCAGCAACTGCGCATAGGCGACGCCGTCGGGCAGGTTCATGTCCACGCCGGCCTTCAGGGCACGGGCGGCGGCATGCATCGTATCCGGCTCGACATGATGGATGCCCGCCAGCTGCTCGATGCCGTCATAGTCGCTGACCAGGGCGCCCTTGAAGCCCCATTCGCCGCGCAGCACGTCATGCAGCAGCCAGCTATTGCCGTGGCTGGGGACGCCGTCGATCTCGTTGTAGGACGGCATCACCGCACGGATGTTGGTGCGGCGTACGGCTTCCGCGAAGGGCGGGAAGAAATTCTCGCGCAGGGTGCGTTCGGAGATTTCCGCCGGCCCGACATTGGTGCCGCTTTCGGGCTGGCCGTGCCCGGTCAGGTGCTTGAGCGTGGCAAAGACCTTGTCCGCCGCCAGCGGCAGCGTTCTGCCCTGCAGGCCTTCCACCGCGGCCACGCCCATTTCGCCGGCCAGGTAGGGATCCTCGCCGAACGTCTCCTCGATGCGGCCCCAGCGCGGATCGCGCGCCACATCCACCACCGGCGACAAGGCCTGGCGCACGCCGCGGGCGCTCATCTCCCGCGCCGTCACGCCGTTGAGCCGGCGCACCAGGTCGGTGTTGAAGCTTGAGGCGAGGCCGATGGGGATGGGAAAGTTGGTGGTGTCCTTGGCGACATAGCCGTGCAGGCCTTCCTCGTGGAACAGCACGGGGATGCCAAGCCGCGTCTTTTCCATCGCCCAGTGCTGGATGGCGTTGGTCAGCCGCACGGTGGCGCGGGCGTCGCGCAGGGGCTTGAGGCGCGGCGAGCCGGCGCCGTCGCGATCCGCCGGGCGGGCAAAGCCGCCAAGGCCGTTCGGCAGCAGGGCCGAAGCCTTGGCCGGATCGAATTCCATATTGGCGTCGAAGACCTGGGTCTTGGTGGTCCAGATCACCCTGAGCTGGGCGATCTTCTCGGCCGGGGTCATGCGCCGCAGCAGGTCGTTCACCCGCTCCGCGATGGGCGCCCTGGCATCCTTGTAGCGGGCGGTG
>CAZYGO010000354.1:0-2525 GCA_964647455.1 uncultured Rhizobium sp. | reverse complement strand
GCCCAATCACGCATGGCCGGTAACGAGCCAGAGAATCAGGATGACGGGCAGCGGAATGCCGATGGCCCAGAGCAGAACGGAGCGCATGTGAAACCTCCCAAGATGGGGAGATAACTTGCGTCCGGAGGCGAAGTTCCCGCTCTAGAACAGGGCCACGGCGTCGGCGCCCGCGGCGCCGCCGTAATTCTCGATGTCGATCAGAACGCGGTAGCCGTCGGCCATCCTCAGGCTGCCATCGGCGCGGCGCGAGAATTTCCCCTTGCTGCTCATGGTGTCGCTTGCGTCGATGGCGAAGCGCGGCACCTGGCCGCGATACTCGGCCTTCACCAGGTTGAAGAGCGTGCGGGCATTTTCCGGCGACAGGTGCACGCAGCCGGCGCTGGCGCGCTGACCCAGCCTGGCGACATCGTCGCCGGTGGCGGCATGGATGGCCAGGCCGGTCTGGATGCCGCCCCGCTGCCAGTTGAAGAACATCGCGTTGGGCATGTCCTGGTCCCAGCTGACGGAACGGTACTGGCGATACATGCGGTCGGGATCGAACTGGTAGAGCCCGGCCGGCGTGGCGGTGAAGCTGGAACCGCCCTGGGCGTTCTTCTCCTGCTTCTCGCGGCCGGTGGAGGCCGCCCAGTCATAGAGCAGGGTCAGCGCGTCGCCATTCTTGCGGAAGACATAGGCACGCTGCGCCAGCGGACCCTTCGCCGCCTTGCTGACGAAAATGAAGAGGCCGAAATGCCGGCGCATCTCCGGCGTCAGGGTGGCCGCGAGATGCTCGCGCACGCGCAGCTGTTCCGGCGTCAGCGCCTGGTCGGGAACATCTTGCGCCGCCGCGCCGGGCGCGCGCGCCGTTTTTGGCATGGGCGGCAGCGGCGGTTCTTTCGCGGCCGGCGGCGCGGGAATGCGCGGCAGGTCCGGCGAAATCGTCACCGGCGCGTCCAGCGCCAGCTGCACGTCCGGCGCGGGCGCCAACGCCGGACGCTTGATCTCGGGCAGGTCGACATGGGCGAATGTGCGCGCATCGGCCGGACCGGGCGGTGCAGGCGGCGCTTCCAGCGCCAGCACGACACGGGCGTTGGAGTCCGGCGCGTCGAGGAAAGCCCGATCGGCGCGCGCCACCATGGCGGCGGCCGGCCGCCAGACCTTCTCGTCGAACAGGCGGGCGGCCCGGTCCGCCGCGTCCGGCCAGGCGCGCAGGCCCGCGGCCAGCCCGAAGGCCGAGACCGAAACCAGATAGCAGACGGCGAGCTTGCGAAGAGCGGACATGGCCTGACCGGCCCCTTATAGCCAAGGACGGCGCGACTGTCCCGTTCCGGGACAGGGTCTGGTTAACCCTGTTGTGGGCGAGCGGGCCGGCGGGACGTTCAATCCGCCAGAAACTGATTTCCCTTGGAAAAACCGCGCGGCGCCAGCCGTCCGGCCTGGGCGCGGGCGCCCTTCCAGTCCTTCAGTTCCGCCGCCGTAAAGGCGCGGCCATTGCTGTCCTTGAGCCCGTCCCGCCCGCGATAAGCGGTAGCGTCCGAGAGGTGGCTGTTATTGTATTTCTGCAGGAAGACGCCCTGCCCGCGCCCCATTTCCGGCAGTTCGGAAAGCGGGAACAGCAGCAGCTTGTGGTTCTCGCCGATCACCGCGACGGTATCGGCGTCCGGCGGAACGGCATGGCAGGCCACGGCTTCGACGCCGGGCTTCACGTTCATCACCTGCTTGCCTTTCTTGGTCATGGCGATGGCGTCGTCTTCACTGGTGATGAAGCCATGGCCGCTGGTGGCGGCCACCAGCAGCTTGCGGCCCGGCACATGTACGAACACGGCGCAGATGTCGGCCTCCGGCGGCAGGTCGATGAAGCTGCGAATGGCCTCGCCATTGCCGCGCCCGCCGGGCAGCTTGCTGCCATCGAGCGTGAAGAAGCGGCCGTCGGTCGCCAGCATCATGATCTTGTCGGTGGTCTGGGCGTGCAGCCAGTAGCGGCCCTTGTCGCCTTCGCGGTACTTCACCGCGTCGGTTTCCTCCTGATGGCCCTTGAGGGCGCGCAACCAGCCCTTCTCCGACAGCACCACCGTCACCGGCTCCTGCACCACGGCGTTGGCCTGCTCCTCGGCGGCTTCCGCCAGGGCGGTGATCTCGGCCAGGTTGCGCCCGGCGGCGATCTCGGTGCGGCGCCTGCCCAGTTTGGTCTTGCCGCCGAATTTAGCGTCGATCTCGCCCACCTCTGCAATCAGCTTTTCCGATTTCAGCTTTTCGGAGCCCAGCAGCTTCTTCAGCGCCGCCTGCTCCTTCGTCAGGCTGGCATGCTCGCCGCGGATTTCCATTTCCTCCAGCTTGCGCAGGGAGCGCAACCGCATGTTGAGGATGGCGTCGGCCTGCACTTCCGTCAGCTTGAACGCCTTGATGAGCACCGGCTTGGGCTCGTCCTCGCTGCGGATGATCTTGATCACCTTGTCGAGGTTGAGGAAGACGGCGAGATAGCCTTCCAGCACGTCGAGGCGCGCGGCGATCTTCTCCAGCCGGAAGCGCGAGCGGCGTTCCAGCAC
>CAZYGO010000353.1:0-3389 GCA_964647455.1 uncultured Rhizobium sp. | reverse complement strand
CGGCGAAAACCCCCGCTGCCGCGCTCATGATGAAGCCGGTGGGCGCATCCTCGCTGGCGAGATAGGCCACCGCCGGCGAGACATAGTCGGGCTTGAGCATCTCCAGCACCGCGGGCGGCATGAGGTTTTCCGTCATGCGGGTGGCGGCGACGGGGCAGATGGCGTTGACCTTGATATTGTCCTTGGCCCCTTCCAGCTTCAGCGAGTTCATGAATCCCACCAGCGACAGCTTGGCGGCGCCGTAGTTGGTCTGGCCGAAATTGCCGTACAGCCCGGTGGAGGAGGTCGTCACCACGATGCGGCCATAGCTTTGGGCCTTCATGATGTCCCAAAGCGCCTTGCAGGGCTTGACCGTGCCCATCAGGTGCACGGCCATCACCGCCTCGAAATCCTTCAATTCCATCTTACCGAAACTCTTGTCGCGCAGGATGCCGGCATTGGCGATCAGCACGTCGATGCGGCCGAAAGCGTCCATGGTCTGCTTGACCAGATGCGCCACGCCGGCGTCGTCGCTGACCGAGGCGCCATTGGCGATGGCGTCGCCGCCGGCCGCCTTGATCTCGGCCACGACTTTTTCCGCCGCCTCGGAATTGCCGCCGCTGCCGTCCAGCGCCCCGCCCAGATCGTTGACCACCACCCTGGCGCCGCGCCGCGCCAGTTCCAGGGCATGACAGCGGCCCAGGCCCCCGCCGGCACCCGTCACGATTGCGACTTTTCCAGCGAAGGAGATGGTCATGAAATGTCCTCGGTCTAAGTTATCCCCGATGCTGGCGCGGCCTTGCGCGGCTGGTCAAGCCGGGCGCGCAGCCATTTTGCCGCCGGTTTTTCCACCCATTGCGCCAGCGCCCCGCCCCAGAGGGCGCAGACCAGGATCAGGACCGTGGGTTCCAGCCACCACATCAGGGTGGAGAATTTCTCACCGAACACCAGTGTGTCGGGCGCGGGATAGAAGCGCTGTTCCAGCACCCGCATATATTGCAGCCAGAAGGTCTGGCCGAGATAGATGGCATAGGACCAGTCGCCCAGCACCTGCGGCCCGCGAAGCTTCAGCAGCTCCGCCAGCCAGCCCTTGTCGAAGGCCAGGGCGAAGACGAAGGCCTGCAGCACCAGCGCCATGTAGAGATCGTTGCCGGTGTGCGACCAGCCAAGCTGGGTGAAGACATAGGCGAGCAGCAGGACGAGCGCGCCCTGCGCCACGCCATGCACCCAGCCGGGCAGGGCGGCGATGGCGCGCGCGTGGCGGAACAGCACCGCCAGTCCGACGCCGATGGAAAAATCGCTCAGGCCCCGCAGCACGCCATTGTGGAAGGTGAGGTCCAGGCCATGCCTGGAATTGGCCAGCAGCAGCATCATGCCGCCAATACCCGCCGCCACCAGCGCGGGGCCGCGCCACAGGCCGCCATCCTGGGCCTTGAGGAAAAGCGGAAAGACCAGGCAGAGCGCGAACTCGACGCTGACGAACCAGGCGACCCCGTTCCAGGTGAGATAGGACAGCGTGTTCCAGCCCTGCACCAGCACCAGGCTGAGGAGGAAACCTTTCAGGTCCACCATCGGGTGATAGGCGCGGTCGTAGATCGAGGCATAGCCGCCCAGATGCCCGGCGATGCGGGTCGAGACCAGCAGGCCGAGAATCACCAGCAGCATGAAGAGAGGCAGCGGATAGAGCCGGATCAGTCGCGCCTTGAGAAAGCCGCCATAGCCGCGTCCGGTCCACAATTCGCGTACCCGCGCCGCGTAGACATGGGTGAGGACGAAGCCGGAGAGGGTGAAGAAGAACTCCACCCACAGATAGCCGCGCGTCGCCACCAGGTCGATCAGCCGCACGCCGGAATAGTGATGCCCTTCGCTGTAGTGATAGAGAACGATCAATAGCGGCGGGATCGCGCGCGCGCCCGCCAGCGCCGCGATGGTGGCCGGCTTGGCCCGGAAGATCTGCGTTCCCATCCCGCGGGGGAGTCTAGCCCTGCCGCCCGGCTCTGTCATGGGCGGGCCAGCCATGGCCGCGATCTTTTGCCTCTATCCTGCTTGCGTTGCCAAGCTCGGGCAGCGTTTACTGACACCGGTCGGGTTTGCGGGGATCGCATGGACAGCATTCTGCCTCACCTCCAGTCGCTGCTGGGGATCGTGGCGATCATCGCCGTGGCCTGGGCTGTGTCGGAGGATCGCCGCGCTTTCGACTGGCGGATCGTCGCCGGCGGACTGGGGCTGCAACTGGCCCTGGCGCTGCTGCTGCGCATGGTGCCTTTCGCCCGCGACCTGCTTTTCAGTCTCAATGGCGCCGTCAGCGCCCTGTCCGACGCCACCCGCGCCGGCGCTGCCTTCGTCTTCGGTTACCTGGGCAGCGGCGATCCGCCTTTCGCCGTCACCAATTCCGGCAACCTCGTTACCCTGGCCTTCACCGTGCTGCCGCTGATCATGACCATCTCCGCCCTTTCGGCGGTGCTGTGGCACTGGGGTATTCTGGGCGCGATCGTTCGCGCCATGGCCTATGTCCTGCGCCGGGTGATGGGCATCGGCGGCGCCGTCGGCCTGGGGGCGGCTGCCACCGTCTTTCTCGGCAACATCGAGGGCCAGCTGGTGATCCGCCCCTATCTGTCGCGCATGAGCCGCACCGAACTGTTCATCCTGATGACCACGGGGCTGGCGGTGATCGCCGGCACCGTCTTCGTGCTCTATGCCACCATCCTGGCGCCGGTGCTGCCGGGGGCGCTGGGCCACTTGCTGGTGGCCTCGATGATGTCGCTGCCCGCCGCCATCATGCTGGCGCGCATCATGGTGCCGGGCAGCGCCGATACCGGCGACAGCGCCGCGGAAGGCCATAAATACCGCTCCACCATGGACGCGCTGGCCGAAGGCACCTGGGGCGGCGCGCGCATCTACGCCCAGGTGATCGCCATGCTGCTGGTGACGGTGGCGATGGTGGCGCTGGTCAACATCATCCTCTCCCACGGCCCCCATTTTCTGGGTGCCCCGCTGACCCTGGAACGCATTCTCGGCTGGGTCTTCGCGCCCGTCGTCTGGCTCTATGGCGTGCCCTGGGCCCAGGCGGTGACGGCCGGCGAGCTGATGGGCACCAAGATCGTGCTCAACGAGCTGATCTCCTACCTGAACTTCTCGAAGATGCCGGCGGGCACGCTCGATCCCCGCGCCACCCAGATCATGGTCTATGCCATGTGCGGCTTCGCCAACCTGGCCTCGGTGGGCATCCTGATCGCCGGCATGGGGGCGCTGGTTCCGGAGCGGCGGGACGAAATCGTACCCCTGGCGCTCAAGGCCCTGCTGTCGGGGGCGATGGCGTCCGGCCTTTCCGGCTGCATGATCGGCCTGCTGCCGCTCTGAGGTTCCCGCGGCACCCTCTCTGGCCGGATACCGTGACGGGGGCGCCGAAG